>DATJSI010000051.1 GCA_035504215.1 Mycobacteriales bacterium | reverse complement strand
ACGATGTTCGTGTCGCTGAACGCGTTGCCCTGAACGGCTGCGTACGAGATGAGCGTTCCTGCCATTCCGGTTGCGCCGACCATCTGGGCCGCGACGTTCGTGGCGTAGAGCAGATCGCCGGCCGGCCCGGTCGAAACGTCGCCGAAGAACAGCTCCTCGGCGCACTGCCCGCCCATGGCGATCCGGATCAGGCCGATCATCTCCGAGCGAGAGCGCGTGTAGACCTCCTGCATGTCGCCGTGGGCGAGCATGCCGAGCGCGTCGCGCCGCTTGATGATCGACAGGATCTCCAAGCGTCGCTCGGGTGCCATCAGGTACGCCGCTGTCGCGTGGCCGGACTCGTGGGTGGCGATCAACCGCTTCTCGTGCTCGGTGTAGCCGACCGGTTGACCGATCCCGATCTGCAGGGTGAGCCGCGCGCTCTCGACGTCCTTCCACGCCATCCGGTTGTCGCCACGGCGTACCGCGTTGACGAGCGCCTCGTCGAAGAGCTGCTCGATCATCACCGGTGTGTAGCCCTGCGTCGCGCTCGCCAGCGAGTTACGGCGCTCGTCGTCGTCGAGCTCCTCGCTGTGCGCCTTCTTGGCCAGGAAGTGATCGGCGAGCGCACGTCGGCCCTGCTGGTCCGGCACGTTGAAGGTCAAGGTGCGGTCGAACCGACCGGGACGAAGCAGCGCCGGGTCGAGCGAGTCAGCGCGGTTGGTCGCCGCGATCAGCAAGACGTTCGGATGCGGTGGCGCCGGTCGAGGGAGCTGGCGATGCGCGGGCAGATAGCTGTTGATCCCCCCGATGATCGCGCTCCAGAACCGCTGCCAGCCCATCGGCTCGTCGAACGACTGCATCTGGACGAGCAGCTCGTTGACGACACCGCTCACGCCCTCGCCCGTGTACGCATTCGTCACCGGACCGGCTGCGGCACGCAGGTAGGTCGACGGCAACGTCGTCACGGCGCTGCAGCACTGCACCGAGCCGGACTGCTCGAGCGGCGACATCCCGAAGCTCATCCCACGGCGGGTGCCACCGATCGCGTCGATCTCCTCGATGAAGCCGATCGCGCCGCCCTCGGCGATGGCAGTACGCCGGAGCTCCTTGAAGAACGCGCGGATCTTCGCAGCCGTCGCGCCGTAGAACATCGACTGGAACGACGTTCCCGAGACGAAGAGGAACGGTACGCCGGCCTCGGCAGCCATCGCCTTCGCCGTGTGCGTCTTGCCGGTGCCAGGGAGCCCTTCGAAAAGAAGCCCGCGTCGGGGGGTTCCGCCCATGCTGGATGCGAACGTCTTGTGCGCAAGGAAGAGGTTGATCGAGCGGACGACCTCTTCCTTCACGGGGTCGATCCCGACGATGTCGCCGAGCCGGACGTCGATCTGCTCAGGGCGGTAGATCGTGTGCGGCGAGCGGCGGGCGTAAAGCAGCATCCCGACGTAGACGCCGACCAGGCCGAGGATGAAGAAAACTGGCAGGGCGATGACCCAGTTGACGTGCGGCAGCCGGAACACGTCGAACGGCCGGTGGTCGAAGATTCGCCACCAGAGGAACGCGACCGGCACTGCCAGCCACGAGGAGAGCCGCCACAACCGACGCCGGCGCTGCGCCTCGCGCTTGCGGCCGACATCGGCACTGGCGACCTCGAGAATCCGCTCGGCACCCGTCAGCAGTTGACCGGTGAGCTCGGCCGTCCCCCCGGCAATCGACTTCATGGATTCCGATGAACGCTCCACGAAGCCTCCGGTTCGGTCCGCGTATGACGCAATTTGTGACTAGATACCGGAGTCTGTCATCGGATCGGTCGACCCAGACCGGCCGCAGCGAGGATTCACCCGGTCGGGCTAATCAGACCGGGTCCGGACCTGCCGAAAGGGTGCGGCCCGATCAGGTGACGCCGGCGAACAGGTCCGCCTCGCGCTGACCCTCTGCCGCGCCGAACGAACCGCGGGCGAGCCGGTAGTGCTCGAGCCCGAAAGCGCCCTGGCCGACGTCATTGGAGAGCGCGAAGAAGTGCCCGTCGACCGCGACCTGCGTCGGGTAGGCGCGCAGCGCGGCCATCTTGTGGTCAAGGAAGCTGCGCGCATCAACCACGGTCGTGACGACGTCGTCCTCTACTCCGAACGGCAGATCCTCGGGATCCGTCACACCGAACGGCGAATCTTCCCCCATCTCTTTGAGCGCCTCGAACGCCACTCGCAACAGCGACTTGGGGACGGCCGCTTCGTAGAGCTTGGTCGGTGCCCATGGCTCGCCCGCTTCGGGATAGCGACCCGGATCGGCCGCCGCATCGAACGCCGCCACCGTCACGCGGTGCGCCTGGATGTGGTCCGGATGGCCGTAGCCACCGTTGTCGTCGTACGAGACCACCACCTGGGGCCGGACCTCGCGAATGACTTCGACGAGTGCGCCGGTCGCTTCGTCCAGGTCGGCCTGCCAGAAACAGTCGGGGCGCTCGTTGCTGGGCAGCCCCATCATCCCGGAGTCCCGCCAGCGACCGGGACCGCCGAGGAAACGATGGTCGGTGACGCCGAGGGCGGTCATCGCGTTGTCGAGCTCGGTGATGCGGTGCGCGCCGAGACCACCGTCGCGATCGGCGGCGAGGTGCTCCAGCTCGGGCACGAGGATCTCGCCCTCCTCACCGAGCGTGCAGGTGACGAGCGTGACGTGCGCGCCGTCGGCGGCGTACTTCGCCATCGTGGCGCCGGTGCCGATCGACTCGTCGTCCGGGTGCGCGTGCACGAACAGTAGGCGGCGTGGATTGAGAGCGTCGGACGCGGTCACACTGAGGAGACTAGTTGGGAGGCCCGATGGCTACCTTGCTCGATGACGCGGCGCTGGAAGCCGCGCTGGCGGAGCTCGACGGATGGAACGGCGACGGTACGGCGATCCATCGAACCGTGGACATCGATGCGGACCGGCTCGACGGGTTTCGTGCCGATCTCGAATCGATCGCCCGCGAGATGGACCACGACCCCGACCTCACCGGTGGCGCCGGCCAGCTCACCATCACGATGTCGACGCACTCCGCGGGCGGCGTGACCGAGCTCGACATCGAGTACGCCCGCCGCGTCAACTCGCTCCTGGCGTAAGCCCCAACCGCTCGGTGATCTTGACGATCAGCGAGGGTTCTGGGTGCTACTCGTAGCCCTTCCTGAGGATGCGGCACAGCGGGGTGGACGCCAGGCACGAGACTTGACGGCGGCTCAGAGTTTGCTGGCGCGCCACGACGAACGCGTGATCGGCCTGCGCCCATCGCCACCTGTTGAAGAAGTAGGCGGTGCTGTCCCCACAGCCGTGCCGGCAGTTCGGGATCGTGCTGTAGATCCCATGGTCCGCGACGAACGCGTCGGTAGTCTCGTCCCGATCCGACCCCATCGGCGGACACCCGACCGGCACCAGGCACCCGACGAAGTGCGCCCAGTGCCACCGGCCGCCGACCCGATCGGCCGCCATAAAGCCCCAGCCGCCGCCCCCACCCTGACTGCCCACGAACACGGGCGCGCGACCCGGCAGGCCATAAACGTGACTCGCCCGCAGGTAGTTGTCGGGGAAGTCCCAGAAGACGAAGTGCCGCCCGTGACCAGTGGGGACCTGATGGGGTACGGCGGTCAGCTCGCCGTTCACGATCCATCGACCGGAACGCCAACGCAGGATCACCAGCCGGTAGTTCGGATCGTGGACGTAGGACTCGCTCGGGATGAGGTCGAACGCGCCGTAGACGCCGGCCGCCGTCCGGATCGGGCCAGCGGTGTCGCGAGCGCCGACCGCCCGTGCGATGCGATGCAAGTCGCGTCGTGGTGACGATCGACGGTGCTGCGGACGATGGGGATCACCGGCAAGTGTGGTGTGAGCGCCGGCAGCTGCCGTGGCGTCGGCAGGCATCGACGCTGCAGCGGCTGCCGATGACGCGGGCGTGGAAGCGGCCGGGTGCGAGCAGCCGACGCAGAGCGCGCACACCAGCAGTAGCCATCCGCATCCGCTCCAGAACCGCGCGACCCTCACACGAGGTTGATGCCTGCGACCGCCCGCAGGTTGGGGGCAACGCATCCGCGCTATTCGGTGATCTTGATCAGCGGGAGTTGGGCGGGAGTGACCCGCGAGGGTTGGTGCGCGTGGTTAGCGGCGACGGACTAGTCGAGAGAGGTCTTTCGACCCTAGGAGTGCGGTCGACTCGCTGCGCAGCATCATCCCGTCGCCCAGTGGTGACCCCTGCGTGCGGCACGTCGTACGGAGGTTCTCGAGCAGTCGCCGACAGGACGGGTGAGATGCGCGTCGTTTCCGAGCAGCAGCTTGCCGCGGAACTGGCGCGGCTGCCCGGCACCCAACCGCGCCTGGTCGCGAGCGGAAACTTTGCGGCGCCGAGGACGCTCCTGGCACTGGCCGACGCGGCACTGGAGAGCTACCGCCTGTTCATGCTGAACGCCCAACCGCCGCTACCCGAGCGCGACGGCGTCATCTACGAGTCGCCGTTCGTCGGTCCGGGGATGCGTCAGGGAGCAAGCCGCTTGGACTACCTCCCGATGCGCCTGTCCCTGGTACCCCAGCTGTTCGCGCGGTCCCGGCCGCCGGACGCGGTCCTTCTCCACACCTCCACCGTGCAGTCCGGGAAGGTGTCGTTAGGGGTCGAGGTCAACGTGCTGATTGCGGCGATCGAGCAGACCCGCGCGCGGGGCGGCCTCGTCGTTGCACAGCTGAACCCGCAGATGCCGTACACCCTCGGGGACAGCGAAATCGACGTCGACCTGATCGACGTCGCAATCGAGGCCGAGCAGGATCTGCCTTCCCCGCAGCCGCGTGGTGCCGGGGGAACCGCAGCCGAGATCGGTCAGCGGGTCGCCAACCTCGTGAGCGACGGCGCGACCCTCCAGCTGGGCATCGGCATGATTCCCGACGCAACCTTGCACGCCTTGCGTGATCGTCGCGGCTTGGGCGTGTGGTCGGAGATGTTCAGCGACGGCGTGCTTGCCCTCGAGCAGTCGGGCTGTATGGACCCGGCGCGCCCGCTCGTGACGTCGTTCCTGTTCGGCAGCGACGAGCTGTATCGCTGGGCCGATCGCAACCCGCGGATCCGGATGACCCGAACCGAGGTCTCCAACGACCCGGGGATGATCGCTCGACAGTCGATGATGACGTCGATCAACACTGCCCTGCAGATCGACCTGTTCGCGCAAGCGAACGCGTCGATGGTGAAGGGCGCGATCTACTCGGGTTTCGGCGGGCAGACCGACTTCATCGTCGGCGCCATGCACGCGTGGCGGGGGCAAGCGGTCATTGCCCTTCCGTCCTGGCACGAGAAGTCAGGTACGTCGACGGTGGTGCCGCTGCTCAGCGGCCCGGTCACGTCGTTCCAGCACTCGAGCCTGGTCACCGAGCAGGGCTGCGCCGACATCTTCGGGCGCAGCCAGCGGGCCCAAGCCCGCCTCATCACGGACATCGCCCACCCCGCGGTTCGCGACGACCTGCGCGCCGCCGCCGAACAGCTCGGTCTGGCCTGACGCGCGCATCGTGCAGCGGCAGCACTCAGCCGGACGGTTCGTAAGACATCGTCTCCAGGCTGAAGTCGATCTGATAGCCGCCGTTGTCGACGATGACGGTCGTCGGGTTAGGGATCGCGAGCAGTGTCACGCCGCCCGGATTCGGAGCCGGATTCACCTGCCACCCGCGCGTCGAGCCGGCGATCGGTGGCGGGACGCACGAAGTGGCACCACAGCGGTAGACCGCGATCGCACCCTCCAAGGAAGAGCCGGTGGCATCGGTGGTCGCGATCCAGTAGCGGCCGGCGCGCGTGCAGATCCGGATCTGCCCCCAGCGCGGCGCGAGGTAGCGGCCCAGTGCGGAAGATGCCGACGCCCAGGAAGTGCCGCACCCGCTGGTGCGCATCGACGTTCCCGGCGGTCGCAGTGATTCAGCCACCGTCGACGGCGGCACCGCTACATAGGTGTACTGCTTGTCGGACGGTACGACGGTCGGAACGCCGGATCCGGTAGTCGGACTGATGGTCGGGTGCGCTGACCTCGCCTCGTCGGGAGTTCGACGATGCGCGGCGGACATCAACTGAGCGTCAGCATCGTGCACGCGAGCCGCATGCCACTCGAAGCCGAAACCGGCGCCGCTCACGGCGATGACGAGCATGACCGGCAGTGCACGCAGCCACGATCTGCGCGGCGGAGGCGAACCGCCCTGGTGCATCGACACCATCGGCACCTCGTCGTCGAAGGCCGGCTGCTCGCCACGATCCTCGAGTTCCGCCATCTCGCACCTCGCCAAAACCCCGGGCAGCTTCACCTCAGTTCTTGACCAGTCCGACGCGCACCACACGGCTTTGGTTGGGCGGACACAAGAACTGCCGGGCGTGCCTATCGCATCGATCCGCAAAACGGGTATGAAGACAACGAGCCGGAGAGGAGATCCCTGTGGAAGCCGAGCTGCTCAACCTCTATCGCCAAGCGGGTGACTGGACGGCGCAGCGTGTTGTGAACGCAACCGACCTGGATGGCGCAACTCCCTGCGACGACTGGAACGTTCGTGACCTGCTGAACCACATGCTGGACACACAGCGCTATTTCCTCAGCACCGCACGCGGTGAATCGGGAAGCCTGCCCGGACCGAACCCGCCCGACCTGGTTGGCGACGACCCGGTGGCTTCGTTCGACCGCATGCGCTCGGACGTGATCGACGCGTTCAGCCGCGACGGTGCCATCGAGCGAACCGGGCCGGCTCTGGGCATCGCCTTTGCCGACCAGCTTCTGCACGGATGGGACCTGGCTCGTTCCACCGGGCAGGACGACACGATGCCGGAAGGCCTGCCGCAGGCGGCGTACGACACGATCCACGGCCAGTTCACCGAGGAGCAGCGCAAAGGCGTGTTCAAGCCAGAGATCGCGGTCGGCGACGACGCAACGCCGCAGCAACGCCTGCTGGCCTACACCGGCCGCGATCCTGGCTGATTCGCAAACCGTTGCGTCGCTCACCTGTCCCGCAAAAGAGGCAGCGAGATCTGTCGAGGAGCTGACTTCCGCGTTCGGCGCGGCCCGGCGGGCGAATCTCGACGAGCTCGAGTGGCTGGTTGCGACGGAGGATCTCCTTCGGCAGGGGCGGCATCCGAGTTCGGTCGGGTCACGTTGAGCCAGCCGCTCGCGACCTGGTTCGTGCACGACCTCAACCATCTGCATCAAGCAGTGAAGGCGATGGCGGAGCACTACTCCGACGCCGTCGGTCCATGGCGCGCCTACCTGGGAATCCTCGATGCGCCATAGCCCCGCGCCGCGCGAAGACCACCGCACGAGCGCTTCCGCGGAAGCGCTCCGTTGGCAAGGTTGGTACCAACGTTCGGTCGGCTACGCGCCCTCAGCGATCGGCGGACCCGGTGGTGGCCCTCTGGTAGCCCTGGTCGCCGGGCATCGGCTGGACGTTGACGCCCGCACCGGTGAGGAACTGTCGGATCTGTGACGCGTGTTCGACGACGTGCAAGGGGATGCTCACGACCAGGTCTCCATACGAGGTTCCGGCGTGTCGATGCGTGCTGGGCAGCGGTCGAAGAGCCAGCTCGTCGGGCAGCGCCTCGCAGCACTGTCGCGCACGATCGCGGCACCAGTCGACGTACCCGAGCAGCTCAGCCTTGGTGAAGACGCGGTTGGGGAACCCAAAGGTGCTCTCGTCGAAAGGTGCCGGCGGCAGCCACCGCTCGAAGTCTCCACCGAGGTCGTAGTCGAGACACGACAGCGCGTGGTAGCCGAGGAACCAGGTCGCCGACCCATGAAGCCCACCCTGCGGGAGACGGCGGGTGGTCCCATCGTTCGGCCACAGATCGGTTTCCCACAAGCCATCCGGGCAATCGGTCAGTGCCGCCTGCATCAACAGCAAGGCGCTCTCAAAGCTGCGCGCAATGCTTCGTGCGAGTACGGCGGTCATGCGAGGTACCTATCCCATCGCGAGCGGAACATCCGTTGCCCTGCATCGAGCATCGACGTGGTTAGCTCGAACGCGGGCCCCTCGATACTGACCCTAAGGGTGCCGCGCGCTGCGCCGACCGACGTGAAACCCGCCGCAGGCGATGATGGTCGGGTGAGCGAGGACACCTGGGCGCCACTAGCCGACCGGTTCGTCAGGGGTCATTACGGCTCGTTGCGAGGCCGGGTCCGCACCCACGTCATTAACGAACACCTTCGTCAACACTTGCCCGGCCCGCCGGCGGAGGTGATTGACGTGGGCGGTGGCGCCGGTCATCAGGTGCTTCCGTTGGCTCGCGGCGGCTATCGGGTGACCATCCTTGATTCCTCCTCGGCCATGCTCGACCGCGCGCGAGACCTCTTGTCAGCGGAACCGGAAGCGGTCCAGAACCGGGTGAAGTTGGTGCACGCCGCGGGCGAGGACGCCTTGGACGTCTTGGCGGGTCGACGCTTCGGGGGCGTGCTGTGCCATGGAGTCCTCATGTACCTCGACGACCCGGCGCCGCTCGTGGCCGTGCTGGCCGAACTCGCTGACGATGGCGGCGTCGTGTCGATCGCGGCGAAGAACAAGGAGTGCCTCGCGGTGCGTCCGGCCCTCGCCGGACGCTGGACCGAAGCGCTTGCGGCCTTCGAGACCGATCGGCAGGTCAACGGCCTGGACGTAGATACCCGAGCCGACACCGTCGATGATCTGAGCAGACTGCTCACCGACTGCCAGGTCGAGCCGGTCGCCTGGTACGGGGTGCGGCTGTTCACCGACGGCTGGGCACCCGACGACCCACCACTGGACACCGAAGCCGACGTACTCGCCGTCGAGCTGGAGGCCAGCCGCCGTGACCCCTACCGCAGGTTGAGCCGGCTCTTCCATCTCGTGGGGATCCGCCACCGACCGGGTAGCTAGGGATGCCTCGACACCTTTCGAAGGCTTGGGCGCTTATGGCCACGGCTCGCCGAAACGCGGGCTCTCAAGCCGGCACTGAGAGGACAAAGCTCCCCGTGATGGGTGCAACGGAGTTCCCAGTCGCCGAGGCAGCCGCGCGGCCCGCGGCTCGAACCAGCCAGGCCACATCAAGGGCGTACGGGTTCGCGCCCGTAGGAGAGCACAACGGGCCGAGGCAGCCCGGCTGGACGGCGAGGCCCTGCCGGAGGTCCTCTGCTTCGGTCGTTTCGATGCGCACCGGACCGGCGACACGCGTTCGTTTCGCGGCCGTGAGCTGAATCAGAACTGGCTACTTGTTCACTGTCGTCAGCCCGTGGCCAGGCCAGGCTGTGGGTCAGACGTCCGGCGGGGTAGCCCGCGAACTGGCTGCCCACGATTCTCGTGTGGCTCATTAATGGGGTGCTGCCCCCGCCGGGTGTCGTTGGCTGGGAGTGGCTCAAGAGGGGTGTGCTTCGCCTGAAGTAGCTCTGCCCTCCTTGCCGTCCACAAGACCAGGAGGCTGCTTGATGGCGAGGGTTGTGATCGGTGTCGATCCGCACAAGGCGAGCAACACGCTCGTTGTTATCGACGAGCAAGAACGAGTGGTTCTTCCCTGAGCACGGGGACTACTTCAGCCCGCATGACCTGCGGTCGACGTGCTCACGTTACCTATGAGCAAGCTCGCCGCCGAGGGCCGCTTCGGCGAGCGCACAGGCCGTCCCCCACGTCCTTGAGTTTTGGGGTCAACCTGCTCTCGACTGATCGCAACTCGGATCCGCACCGACTGGCATCAGATCGACAGGCGGGTGCCTTGCCGCCATCGACCCGGTTTGCATCCAGCTCGTTGCCGGTGTTCGGTGACGACTACACGTTGAAGCGGAACTCCACGACGTCGCCGTCGGCCATCACGTAGTCCTTGCCCTCGATCCGCGCCTTGCCGGCAGCGCGCGCCGCCGACAATGAACCGGCTGCGACGAGATCGTCGTACGACACGATCTCGGCTTTGATGAAGCCCCGCTGGAAGTCGGTGTGGATCACGCCGGCGGCCTCGGGCGCGGTCGCACCGCGCTTGATCGTCCAGGCCCGCGACTCCTTCGGCCCGGCGGTCAGGAAGGTCTGCAGCCCCAACGTCTCGAAGCCCACCCGGGCGAGGATTGCCAGCCCGGACTCGTGCTGTCCGTACTCCTCGAGCAGCTCGGAAGCGTCCGCGACGTCGAGACCGATCAGCTCGGACTCGAGCTTCGCGCTGACGAAGACCGCCGCTGCCGGCGCAACGAGGTCGGCGTACTTGGCCCGCAGCCCTTCATCACCGAGATCGGTGTCGTCCAGGTTGAACACGTAGATGAACGGCTTGTCGGTCAGCAGGAATGACTCACGCAAGGCCACGCGGTCCAGAGACGGTTCACTGGAGATCGGCCGGCCCTCGTCGAGCACGGCCCGGGCCGCTTGTACGGCGGCCAGCTCAGCCCGCCGCTCCGGCTTCATCCGTGCCTCGCGCTCCAACCGGGCGAGGCGCGTGTCAACGGTCTGCAGGTCCGCGAGCACGAGTTCGGTGTTGATCGTCGCGATGTCGTCGGCCGGCTCGATCCTGCCGTCGACGTGCGCGACATCAGGGTCGTCGAAGACGCGCACGACCTGGCAGATCGCATCCGCCTCACGGATGTTGGCGAGGAACTTGTTGCCCAGACCCTGACCCTCGCTCGCGCCGCGCACGATGCCGGCGATGTCGACGAAGCTCACCGTTGCAGGCACGATCCTCGCGCTCTCGAACATCTTCCCCAGCACGTCGAGCCGCGGGTCGGGCACGTTGACCACGCCCACGTTCGGGTCGATCGTCGCGAACGGGTAGTTCGCCGCGAGCACGTCGTTCTCGGTCAGCGCGTTGAACAACGTGGACTTGCCGACGTTCGGCAGCCCGACGATCCCGATCGAAAGAGCCATGCGGCCATTGTCGCCGTACGCCGCAAACCCGCAGGTCAGAGGCCTGAATATGACGATGTCCACAGCCCCCCGGCGCGGCGTACGCCGAAACTGTCCGACCGGCAGGTCACCATTTCCGCCATGGACGTCGCTGCCTTCCTCATCGCGGTGGTCACCCTGCTCGCCGGGCTCGCGGCCGGCTGGGCGCTCGCCCGGCTCCGCTCCTCGGTAGAAGTTGCCACGGCGGGTGCGCAGCTCGCCTCCGCCGCGGCCGAGCGAGACGCCACAAGCGCGGAGCGCGACCGGCTGCGCTCCGAGCGCGAGACGCTGGACAACGAGCTTCGCGCGGCCGAGCTACGCGTGCAGGCACTGATGACCAAGATGGAAGCGCTCGAGGACAACGATGCCCAGCTGAAGGACACCTTCGCGCGGGTGTCGAGCGAAGCACTCGACCGCAGCACCAAGCAGTTCCTCGAGCTCGCCGACTCGCGGTTGAAGCAGGCGGGGGCACCCCTCACCGAGACGCTGTCCAAGGTCGAAGGGCAGCTCAGGGAGATCGAGAAGTCGCGCGTCGGCGCTCAGGAGGCGCTCAGCAAGCAGATCGAGTTCGTCCGGACCTCCGGTGACGAGCTGCGCCGCGAAACCGCGGCGCTCGTCAGTGCATTGCGCAAGCCGCAGGCCCGCGGCCGCTGGGGCGAGCTTCAACTCCGCCGCTGCGTCGAGCTGGCCGGGATGACCGACCGGTGCGACTTCTTCGAGCAGTCGACCGTCACCACGGCCGAGGGAATGCTGCGGCCCGACCTCGTCATTCGGCTGGTCGGCGGCAAGAGCATCGTCGTGGACTCGAAGGTGACCCTGTCGGCGTACCTCGAAGCCTATGAGGCGGCCGACGACGACACCCGCGCCAACCGGCTGGAAGCGCACGCGAAGCACCTGCGCCAGCACGTCAACGAGCTGGCAGCGAAGTCGTACTGGTCGCAGTTCTCGCCGGCGCCGGAGTTCGTCGTGCTGTTCGTGCCCGGCGACGCCTTTCTCGCGGCGGCTCTCGACAACGCGCCCGGCCTGATGGACGAGGCGTTCGAGAAGCGGGTGCACATCGCTACGCCGACCACGTTGATCTCGACCTTGCGGGCGGTTGCGTACGCCTGGCAGCAGGAGGCACTCGCCACCAACGCGCGTCAGGTCTTCGATCTCGGACGTGAGCTCTACAAGCGGCTCGGCAAGTTCGGCGAGCACATGGACAAGCTCGGTCTCGCGCTCAACCGCGGGGTTGCGGCGTACAACGGGGCGGTCGGCTCGCTCGAGAAGCAGGTTCTCGTCTCGGCCCGGCGGCTGAACGAGCTCGAGGTCGTTGACGGCGAGCTCAAGGAGCCGACGCCGATCGAGGAGCCGGTGCGCCTGCTCGCCGCGCCCGAGCTGCTCGAGGCCGCCGACGAGTCACGCACGCTGCGCGCGCTGAGCGCTCCGACCCCCGAAGCCGATCGGGGCGATCACGACCTGGTGGATCGGGCCGCCGACTACGGGCTCGGCGACGGCGAGGCCGACGAAGGACCTTCGGCGCTCAAGGCATAGCGCGGTTCACGCCGATTCCCTTGGCGTGACCACCGGTCCCTCCCCGGAGGGCATCCTCGAGCTCCAGCGCGCGGCCGCCGGCTTGCGGCCGCACACCCCGCCCGTGAGAAGGCACCGGTGGCCGCGCTGGCTCACCAAGCGGCGGCTCGCCGCGATCCTCGTGGTCGACCTGGTCGTGGGGTCGGTCGCCTGGCACTACCTCACCGAGCCGCATCCGACGGCCGTCGCCCGAGCGGTCGAAAGCGTCGGACGCGATGCCGCCCACAACAACTGGTCCGCGGTCTACGCCGCGCTCTGCAGTTCCGATCGGGCACAGTTCGCGCCGAGCGACATCAGTACGGCAGGCGAAGGCGCGATGCTTCAGCTCGGCGGGCTCAACCACCTCACCGTGACCCGTGTCGTCAGCACCCACGTCTCGCTCGGGCCGATCCCGCTGCCGGCGGCGGAGGTCTACGGGCAGCTGGTCCCGCGGATCGGGGCGGCGAGCGCCTACTCGGTCGCGGTCGTCGAGGAGGCCAGCGGCTGGCACGTCTGCCTGAGCGCCGGCGGCTACAGCTCTGCGGCGCTCGGCATCAACGTCCCGCTCGGCTCGGGCGGCGCCCCGGCGCTGTGATCTTCGCCCTCAACACCAGCCGGCCGGCGGGTCGGGGCGACACGCCGCGCTACCTGGCGACAAGGGCGAAGATCAACGTGCGGCGCGCGGGAAGCGGTCGGGTCAGCGGGAGCCGGCCTTGTCGCGGCGCAGCTCGTGCGGCAGCGCGAACCGCAGATGCTCCTCGACCGCGGTGATCTCCTCGACGTCGGCATACCCGTGGTCGGCCAGCCACCCGAGCACCTCGCCGACCAGTGACTCCGGCACCGACGCGCCGCTCGTCACGCCGACCGTCGCGACACCGTCGAGCCAACCGGCGTCGATGTGGCTGACGTCGTCCACCAGGTGCGCCGCCGAACCCGCCGCGCGTGCAACCTCGACCAACCGCACGGAGTTCGACGAGTTCGTCGAGCCGACGACCAGCACCAGGTCGGCGTCGGCGGCGATCTGCTTCACCGCGACCTGACGGTTCTGGGTGGCGTAACAGATGTCGTCGCTCGGCGGGTCCATCAGCAGCGGGAAGCGCTTGCGCAGCGCGGCGACGGTTTCCTGCGTCTCGTCGACCGACAGCGTGGTCTGGGACAGCCAGGCGAGCCGGCTCGGGTCGCGCACCTCGAGATCGGCGACCGCGTCCGGGCCGGCGACCAGGTGGACGCGGTCCGGCGCCTCACCCGTCGTGCCCTCGACCTCCTCGTGACCCTCGTGCCCGATCAGCAGGATGTCGACGTCCTCGCGGGCGAACCGGCGGGCCTCGGCGTGGACCTTCGTGACCAGCGGGCAGGTCGCGTCGATCGTGTGCAGGTTGCGCTCGGCCGCCTGCTGGTGCACCGCCGGCGCAACGCCGTGCGCCGAGAACACCACGACCGAGCCCTCGGGAACTTCCGCGGTGTCGTCGACGAAGACCGCCCCGAGCGCCTCCAGCCGGGCGACCACATGGGAGTTGTGCACGATCTGCTTGCGGACGTAGACGGGGGCGCCGTACCGCTCGAGGGCGATCTCGACGGTCTGCACCGCCCGGTCGACTCCGGCGCAGTATCCGCGCGGAGCAGCCAGCAGAACCCGACCCCCGGTTGGTACGCCGTTGTCGGTCACGCCTCCATCGTAGGTCGCGCCTACGCTGTGCCGATGCCGCTCGAGACCAGCCCCGAGGCGCCGGTGCCGGTCCGCGTCGTCGCCAAGCTGATCGGCGACTGGATCGGCAGGCTGGGCCGGGTCTGGGTAGAAGGCCAGGTCACCGAGCTCACCAGGCGGCCGGGACAGTCCGTCGCGTTCCTCGTGCTCCGCGACCCGGCGGCCGAGATGTCGCTTCGGGTGAGCTGCCGGGCCACGCTGCTCGACGACCTCGCCGAGCCGATCACCGAGGGCGCCCGAGTCGTGATCTGGGGCCGTCCGGAGTACTGGGCCAACCGCGGCACGCTCACCTTCACCGCCTACGAGATCCGGCCGGTCGGGATCGGCGCCCTGCTCGCCCGGCTAGAGGAACTGCGCCGAGTGCTCGCCGCCGAAGGGCTGTTCGCCACCGAGCGCAAGCGGACGCTGCCGTTTCTGCCCCGCCGGATCGGGCTGGTGACCGGCCGATCGAGTGCGGCCGAGCACGACGTGGTCGAGAACGCCCGCCGGCGCTGGCCCGCCGTACTCTTCCGGCTCGAGCCGGTCGCCGTGCAGGGACCGTACGCCGTCACCGAGGTCATCGCAGCGGTGCAGCGTCTCGAAGCCGATCCCGAGGTGGACGTCATCGTGATCGCGCGCGGCGGCGGTTCGATGGAGGACCTGTTGCCGTTCTCGGACGAGTCGCTGATCCGCACGGTGGCCGCCTGCTTCACACCAGTGATCTCGGCCATCGGGCACGAGGCCGACATGCCGCTGCTCGACCACGTCGCGGACCGTCGAGCCTCGACTCCGACCGACGCCGGCAAGCTGGTCGTTCCCGACGTCGCCGAGGAGAGCAGCCGGATCTCGGGCCTGCGCGGCCGAGCCCGCCGCTGCCTGATCGGCCGGATCGAAACCGAGCAGCATCGCCTCGACGCGCTGCGCACGCGGCCGGCACTCGCCGACCCGCTCGGCATGCTCGGCACCTGGCGGTTGGATCTCGAAGCCTCGCGGGAGCGCGGGCGCCGCGCCGCGATCGCGTTGCTCGCCGACGCCACCGCCGAGGTGGCCACGCTGCGCGGGCAGATGGTCGCGCTGTCCCCGCAGGCGACACTGGATCGCGGGTACGCCGTTCTCCAGCGCGTTGACGGCACGATTGCCCGCGACGCCGCCGAGCTGCGATCCGGCGACCGGCTGGACGCGCGGCTGGCGACCGGCCGGGCGAGCCTCGTCGTCGAGGAGGTGCACGGATGACGTCGAACGGTGACGCACCTCGGCCGAGCTATGAGCAGGCTCGCGAGGAGCTGGCCGAGATCGTGCGAAAGCTCGAGGCCGGCGGAGCGACCCTCGAGGAGTCGCTTGCACTGTGGGAGCGCGGCGAGGCGCTCGCCGCGATCTGTCAGCAGTGGCTGGACGGCGCGAAGCAGCGACTGGAGGCAGCGCAACCCGAGCCCGGCGACAGCTGACCCGAGACACGGGGCACCCGGTCGCGGGAACCACGCGTGCGCCTGATGCGTCCTAGCGACATGACCCGTGGCGCGGTTGGCCTGCTCGCGGCCCTCGCGCTCGCCTGCGCGGGGTGCGCGGCGACCAGCAGCGCTCCCGCTCCGCTCCCGCCGGGCCACAGCGCAAGCCCGATCGCGCAGCAGCGATCCGCCACCGCCGGCGCCAACAAAGCCGCCACCCGCAAGGAGGCGGCTCGGCTGCTCGCCCTTGCGCCGGTGCCGCCCGGATCCGCTGCAGCGCCCGGGCGGCATGCGGCCCTGTCCGGACCGGCGATGGGCACCCCGGCGACGTCGTCGCTGATCGATCTGCACCGCTTCTGGCAGGTGTCCTCGCCGATCGGAACGGTTCTGGCGTACGTCAAAGCCCATGCCCCCGCCGAGCTTCAGCAGTCCGGCACCTCCAGTGGGAGCGACCACGGCGTCCTCACCAGCGAAGGCATCGCCTGGGGCGAGCCCGACCGGCCATATGCGACCGGCCTTCAGCTCGACATCGGGCTCGCTCCGGTGGCCGGCGGCACCCTGGTCCGCGCCGACGGAATGGGCGAGTGGCTCGACCCGCGGCCGATCCGCGACACCGCGCGGGGCGCGCGGCTGCGCGTCACGGTCGCCGGCGGTTGCCCGACGAGCGATCGGGGCGTCGTCGGCGTACGCAACCCGGGCCGGCGGCTCGACGAGGCCCTGCTGCCCCCGGGCATTCCGACGTCGGCGTTGATCTGCGCGTACGGCGGCCTCAACCCTCCGCACGTGCTCAGCCTGCGAGCGCACGTGCTGCTGGGCGAGCGCGCGGCCGCCCGCCTGGCCAGGCAGGCGCTCCGGCTGTCCCTCACGCACACCGATGGCGGCGTGGAGAGCTGCCCCTTGGACGATGGCTCCTTCGACGTCGTGGCATTCCACTACGCGAGCGGGGCGGACGTCGACCTGGGCGACCACGTAACCGGATGCGCCTTCGTCGCCAACGGGTTCATCGAGGCGGGCAGCCCGCTCGATCTCGATCACTGGGTGAAGCGCGCCCCGCTCTAGCCAGCGCCACCCAAGGCAGGCTGCACGGAGGCCGCGAGCTGATCCAGCTCCTGATCGCTCGCGCTCCCGGTGATGACGACCGTGATCCCGTGAACGGTGCGGAACAACGAGTACTCGCCCACCTTCGACTGCGTCGTTCTCCACGTCTGGTCGGCGAGCACGGCGGCGGTCGTGGATGCGCTGCTCGGTACGCCGAGCACCGACTGCACGAATCCCGCAGCCGGGGCGACCGACTCCTCGAGCCCGGCATACTTCGACCCCGGGGTTGCCCAGCCGATGTGCAGGTGCGCGGTCGTAGCGCTGCCGACGAGCGTCGCGCCGTTCGCCGCCCAGCCGGAGGGCAAACCGCGCGGCACCAAGGCGCTCTTTCCGGTGAGCTGACGGAAGCCGGAGACGTAGTCGCTGTAGTCAACCGCTTGGTAGCGCTGGGACTTGCTCGGGTGCAACAACCCCGGCACGAAGATCAAGGAGACGCCGACGATGATGCCGACCAGCCCGAGCGATCGGATCATGTCCGCCGCGGACTGGCGCGCCCGCTTCGTCGGCTGGGCGACCTCACTTGTCACGAATCGCCACCATCTCGTCGAGCACCGCGACGCATTCGTCCATCGTGTTGAAGAAGTGCGGCCCGATCCGGATGCCACCGCCGGGCCGGTAGTCGACGACGAACCCGCGCTCGATCAGCTCGTGGTGCACCCGCTCGGCGTCTGCGACATCGACGGTGACGTGTCCACCACGGCGATCGGCATCGAGGGGTGACCGTACGACGAGCCCGCGCTCGAGGGCGCCCTCGACAAGCGACTGGGTGAGCCACTGCGAACGCTCGCGCACCTTGGCGATGCCGATGTCGGCGATGGCCTGGTAGCCGGGTGCGGCCGCATAGGCGGCCGGCACGTTGGGAGTGCCGCCCGCGAACCGCTGAATACCCGGGGCATAGGCAATTTCCGCCCACTCGAAGTCGAACGGCCGGGCGTGGGAGATCCACCCCACCGCGCTCGGCTTGAGCGCGTCGATCAGCTCCGGCCGGATGGACAGCCACCCGTTGCCGGGGCCACCGCACAGGAACTTCACCGATCCACCGACGCACACGTCGATGTCGTTCGCGGCCACGTCGACCGGCAGCGCGCCGGCGGCTTGATAGGCATCCAAGATCAGCAGCGCGCCGTGGCGACGGGCGGCGTCGCGAACCGGCGCGAGGTCGAGCAGAGCCGACGTACGGAACTGCACCAGACTCGCCGACACGACCAGCGTCCGGTCGTCGACCGCCTCCGCCACCCGCATCGGGTCGATGCTCGTGCCGTCGGGCTCGTACGGAACGACGACCAACTCCCCGCCGTGCCGCCGGCAGTGCTCGGTCCACATGTAGTGCGTGCCCGGCCAGTCCGCCGCGGTCGTGACGACGCGGTTGCGGCTCGGGCTGAAGTCGAGGCACGAGACGACCGCGTTGATCGCGTCGGCGACGCTCTGCCGGAGGATCGTCGTTCGAGGCGGCGCGCCGATGATCGAACCCAGCAGATCCGCGATCCGGCCCAGCTCCGGGAACCAGGTCGACCAGGCGGTGACGCCGTCGACGTCCCACAGCCGCGCATACTCGGCCAGCCGCTCGGCCGTGCCTCGATGCATCGCGCCGAGCGAGTTGTTGATCAGGTACGCCGACTTGCGGGCAAGGATCGGGTAGTCCGCGCGCCGGGCCAGCAGGTCGTCGTGCACGACCCCCAGCCTGCCATGTCCGAAAGCCGCTAGATCCTGTCGTCGGCGCGGTTCAGGATGGAGCCATGCACGAGGACCAGGACCGCTGCTACCGCGCCATCGCGAGCCGCGACGCGCGCTTCGACGGGCGGTTCGTGACCGCCGTCTCGACGACCGGGATCTACTGCCGGCCGTCATGCCCGGCGCAAACGCCGAAACGCGAGAACGTCCGCTTCTACCCATGCGCTGCCGCCGCGGTCGCGGCCGGGTTCCGGGCCTGCAAGCGCTGCCGCCCCGAGGCGGCGCCCGGCTCGAGGGAGTGGGACCTGCGCGGCGACCTTGCCGCCCGCGCGCTGCGGGCGATCGCGGCGGGCGCGCTCGACGGCGGTGCCGGCGACGCCGGGAGCGGCGTGCGCGCCCTCGCGCAGTCGTTGCACGTGAGCGAACGGCACCTGCACCGCGTCCTTGTCGCGGAGGTGGGCGCCGGACCGCTCGCGCTCGCGCGCACCCGCCGCGCACAGACCGCGCGGCTGCTGCTCGACGCGACCGATCTGCCGATCACAACCATCGCGTTCTCGGCCGGCTTCTCGAGCCTGCGCCAGTTCAACGACACGATGCGTGAGCACTTCGGCGTGCCTCCGCGCGAGCTGCGCCGGCGCCCCGCCGCGCAGCTTGCCGGGAGCGGCTCGCTCACCCTGCGGCTCGCCGTACGCGCGCCCTATGCCGCTGCCGCATTCCTCGGCTGGCTCCGGTTGCACCTCCTGACCGGCGTCGAGGAGCTGGACGGCATTACCTACCGGCGCGTCCTGCCGTCCGGATCAGTCGTCTCGATGCAGATTGCCGCCGACGTGATCAGCCTGATCACGCGGGTCGACGACGTCCGAAGCCTGCCGGACACCGTCGCGCGGTGCCGGCGGATGCTCGACGCCGATGCCGACCCGGTCGCCGTCGACGGCTCGCTGTCCGAAGACCCGCTCCTCGCGCCCATGGTCGCGGCGCGGCCGGGCTTGCGCGTCCCGGGCGCGGCTGACGGGTTCGAGCTGGTCGTGCGCACCGTCCTTGCCCAGCAGGTCTCCCTCGGCGCGGCCCACACGTTCGCGCGCCGGCTGGTCGAGGCCTACGGCAAGCCACTGGACGCGCCGGTCGGCACGCTCAGCGCCCGGTTCCCGACCGCGGACGCGCTCGCGGAGGCGACCTACGACGGCATCGGCCTGACCGGCGGGCGGGTGCGCAGCCTGCGCGCGCTCGCGACCGCGTTCGCAGCCGGCGAGCTGGCGCTCGACCCGGCGGCCGACCGGGACGAGACCCGGGCCCGCCTGATGGCGATTCCCGGCATCGGGCCGTGGACGGTTGAGTACGTCGCGATGCGCGCGCTCGGCGATCCCGATGCGTTCCCCGGCAGCGACCTCGTGCTGCGCCGTCGCACAACCGGGACCGATCCCTCCCGCTGGGCACCGTGGCGTTCCTATGCCGCGATGCACCTGTGGACCGACTACCTGATCACGACTGGAGCAACGACATGACCCTCGAGGCGACCACGCTGCGAACCCCTGTCGGCGAGCTGACCCTGGTGGCGCGCGACGACGTACTCGTCGCCGCCGGCTTCGACTCGATCGACGCGATGACTGCGCGGCTCGACGACGAGCCCGTGCGCCGCCGCCGTGACCTCGGCCGGTTGTCAGTCTCCACCCGGGCCTATTTCGAGGGCGACATACGCGCGATCGACGACCTTCCGGTCGACCAACCCGGCGGCGACTTCCACCAAGCGGCCTGGAAGGTGATGCGCGAGGTTCCGGCCGGCGAGACCATCACGTATGCCGAGCTGGCCGCTCGGGCCGGCAATCCGGGGGCGATCCGTGCCGCCGGCGCGGCGTGCGCGCGCAACCTGATCGCGCCGATCGTGCCGTGCCACCGGATCGTCCGTACCGGCGGCGGCCTCGGCGGCTACTACTACGGCTTGCCGGTCAAGGAGTGGCTGCTGGCGTACGAGCGGGGTCACGCGGCCCGGTAGCCGGCGGCTAAGGTCCGGGACATGGAGTTTTCCGATGTCCTCCGGCAACGCCGCATGGTCCGTCACTACCTCGACCAGCCGGTCGAACCGGACGTCATCGACCGCGTGGTCGCGGCCGGCCTGCGGGCGCCGTCCGCCGGGTTCTCCCAGGGCTACGCACTGTTGGTGCTGACCGCTCCCGAGGACCGGGCGCGATTCTGGGAGGTGACGGAGACCGAGCCGGAGACGGCGAGCTGGACCGACGAGACCCGCGCCGGCGTCATGCGCGCCCCGGTCATCGTCGTCGCGATGTCGTGCAAGCGGGCCTATCTCGACCGCTACGCCCAGGACGACAAGGGGTGGACCGACCGCGACGAGGCCCGGTGGCCAGTGCCCTTCTGGCACATCGACACCGGCATGGTCGCGCTGCTCATGCTCCTACAAGCCGTCGACGAGGGCCTGGGCGCGCTGTTCATCGGCATGCAGCCGGAGGTGATCCCGGCGTTCCGCACCGAGTTCGGCGTGCCGGAGGACCATGACGTCGTCGGCGTCGTGATCTTCGGTCATGCCGACCCGTCCGCGCCCAAGCGCGACCTCAAGTCGCGGCGCCGGTCGGCGGACGACGTCGTGCACCGCGGTCGCTGGTAGGAGGTCGGCTCCGCGTCAACCGGTGCCGACTCGGCCGAGCAGCTCGACGAACTCTTCGGCAAGCTTCGTGGCCGCCGCCTCGGTCTCCTGTACGGCGACCTCACGCCCTGCCTCCGCAACGATGCTCGTCAACACCACGACGAGCGTGTCGCCGAGCGGCTGGTTCTCGGTGTCGAGCAGCGCAGTGTTGACGCGGACCCACTCGCGATAGCGCCGGCGGGCGATCAGCTCGAAGCCGGGCGGGCCGCCCCCGTCGAGGAAGACCCGGGCGAGGTTGCGCTCCTCCCAACAGCCGCGCAGGTAGGCCCGCGCGCCGATCAGGAACAGGTCGAGAGTGTCCAGCACGCCGCGTGACCGCGCCTCGCGCACCGCGTCGGCCGCGCGCTGTTCCTGGCGGGCCTGGTAGTCGTCGAACAGGGCGAGGTACAGCTCCGCCTTGCCACCGAAGTGGTGGTAGAGGCTGCCCACGCTGGCGCCCGCGCGCGACACGACGTCGGTGATGTTTGCATCCGCAAACCCGCCGGCGGCAAACGCGTCACTGGCGGCCGCGAGCAGCGATGCGCGGGTCAGCTGCGCGCGGCTCTTGCTGTGCGCACCGGTGGGACGCGGGCTCGGCACCCCCACACTCTTTCACTTTCGCACCGGGCGGGGCGACTAACCGGGCGGGTCGGTGGGAGGATCACAGACATGTCGGACGGCACCCTTCCCGGCTCGCTGAGGGTGGGCGGCGAGCGACCGGACCGCAACCTCGCGCTCGAGCTGGTTCGGGTCACCGAAGCGGCCGCGATGGCCGCCGGGCGCTGGGTCGGGCGCGGCGACAAGATCGGTGCCGACCAGGCCGCCGTCAACGCAATGCGCCAGCTCGTCTCGACCGTCTCGATGAAAGGCACCGTCGTCATCGGCGAGGGCGAGAAGGACGAAGCACCGATGCTCTACAACGGCGAGGAGGTCGGTGACGGCAACGGACCGGACTGCGACGTGGCGGTCGACCCGGTCGACGGTACGACGCTGACCGCCAAGGGCATGAACAACGCGATCTCGGTGATGGCCGTCGCCGACCGCGGTGCGATGTACGACCCATCGGCGCTGTTCTACATGCAGAAGCTCGTGACCGGACCCGCCGCCGCGCAGATGGTCGACATCGAGGCGCCGGTCGAGCACAACGTCCAGGCGGTCGCGAAGGCCAAGGGCTGCTCGCCCGAGGATGTGACGGTCGTGGTTCTCGACCGATCGCGCCACGATGACCTCGTCCGCGAGGTGCGAGAGGCCGGCGCCCGGATCAAGTTCATCCAGGACGGGGACGTCGCCGGCGCGATCATGGCTGCCCGCGAC
>DATJSI010000050.1 GCA_035504215.1 Mycobacteriales bacterium | reverse complement strand
GAGGTGCGAGGCAGGACCAGCGGCGAGACGCGGCGGACGCCGGTCAACCTGCTGAGCTACGAGGGTTCCTCGTACCTCGTTGCGCCGCGCGGTGAGACGCAGTGGGTGCGCAACCTCCGGGTAGCAGGCACCGGCGCGTTGCTGGTCGGCCGTCGCCGGCAGGACTTCAGCGCCGTAGAGCTTGCGGATGCGGACAAGCCGCCGCTGCTTCGTGCCTACCTGAAACGATGGAAGGCAGAGGTTGGCGTCTTCTTCGACGGGGTGGGTGCGGCCTCACCGGATGCCGAGCTCGAGCGGATCGCGCCCCGCCACCCGGTGTTCCGGATCACGACGAAGTAGCCGGCACATGAGGGGGAGCTCTCGGCTCGGGCCGCACGAACGGCGGATGGCCTGGCGGGCGCTCGACGGCGCGGCGTTCGACGTACTGGTCGTCGGCGGTGGCGTGGTCGGGTCGGGTGTCGCACTGGACTCTGTGACGCGGGGCTTGACCACTGCGCTCGTCGAGGCGCGCGACATCGCCAGCGGCACGTCGTCGCGATCGAGCAAGCTGTTCCACGGCGGCTTGCGCTACCTCGAGCAGCTTGACTTCGCTCTTGTCCGCGAGGCGTTGCACGAACGCGAGCTCGTGCTGAGCCGGCTTGCGCCGCATCTGGTCAAGCCGGTCTCGTTCCTGTACCCGCTGACGCATCGCGGCTGGGAGCGCGGTTATGTCGCCGCCGGCCTCAGCTTGTACGACGCGCTGGGCGGTGCCCGGACGATGCCGCGTCATGAGCACCTGACCCGCCGCGGCGCGCGCGCACTCGCTCCTGCGTTGCGGCAGGACGCGCTGGTCGGTGGCATTCGCTACTACGACGCGCAGTGCGACGACGCGCGTTACACGTTGATGCTGGCGCGAACGGCGGCGTCGTACGGTGCCGTCATTCGCACCTCGACCGAAGTCGTGGGCTTCGTGCGCGAGGGCGGCCGGATCACCGGTGCGCGCTTGCGCGACACGGAGACCGGCGAGACCTGCGTGGTGCGAACCGGGGTGGTCGTCAATGCGACCGGGGTCTGGACCGACGACGTGCAGCGGCTGGCCGACTCGCGCGGCGAGTTCAAGGTGCGCGCCTCGAAAGGCATCCACATCGTCGTGCCGCGTGACCGCATCTCGTCCTCGACCGGGTTGATCCTGCGCACCGAGACCTCGGTGCTGTTCGTCATCCCGTGGGGCGACTACTGGATCATCGGTACGACCGACGACGACTGGGTGTTCGACAAGGCACATCCGGCGGCCAGCCGCAGGGACATCGACTACCTGTTGGCGGAGGTCAACAAGGTGCTGGCCGTGCCGCTCACTCGTGGCGACATCTCCGGCGTCTATGCGGGACTGCGGCCGTTGTTGTCCGGTGAGGACGAGCAGACATCTCAGTTGTCGCGCGAGCACGCGATCAGTCACTCGCCGCGCGGCATGGTGTCGGTAGCCGGCGGTAAGTACACGACGTACCGCGTGATGGCGAGCGACGCGGTTGACGCCGCGGTCGAGGACCTGGGACGCCACACCCCGCCGTGCGTGACGGAGCACATCCGGCTGCTCGGCGCCGACGGCTATCACGCGATGGCCAACCAGATCGATGCGCTCGCTGCCGATCTCCACCTGCCGCGCTGGCGAGTGGAGCACCTGCTCAACCGGTACGGCGCGCTGTTGTACGACGTGCTCGCGCCCGCCGCCGACCGTCCGGAGCTGCTCGATCCGGTGCCGGGTGCCGGGCTGTACCTGATGGCAGAGGTGCGGTACGCCGCGACCCACGAGGGTTCGCTGCATCTCGACGACGTGCTGGCCCGGCGGACCAGGGTGTCGATCGAGACCACGCATCGCGGGGTCGAGTCGGCCGAAGCAGTTGCGAACGAGTTGAGCGAGGTGCTCGGCTGGGACGTGGGCGACCGGCAGCGGGAGGTGGCGACGTACCTCGCGCGAGTGGAGGCCGAACGGCGCTCGCAGGAGCAGGGCGACGACGCCGAGGCCGACGCGTGGCGGCTGCTCGCCCCCGACAACCGCCGTACCGTCGTCGACACCCGCTGAGCCCACCCCTGCGGATGGCCCATGGCTGTCGCTATAGCGACCCCGATGGGCCATCCGTGCCGGAGCCGGCGACCCCGATGGGCCATGCGCACTCACCTGTCCACAGACGGGGTTGGGGCTCTGGTCCTGCACAGTTCGCTCGTCGATGCGGTTGTGCTCGTCGCTCGTGCGTCAGCGTCGGCACGTGGACGACACCCTTCACTCCCTGCTGGCCGCGCAAGACGGGTTGATCACGCGCAAGCAGGCCCTCGAGACGCTCTCGGTTTCGGCCTTGCGGCATCTGCTCGCCACGCGTTGGCAGATCCTGCTACCCGGTGTGTACCTGGCCACCACGGGCGAACCGACCTATCGACAACGACTTCGCGTGGGTCTGCTTTACGGCGGGAGCACCGCCCAGCTGGCAGACACCACCGCGCTACGTGGGTACGGCGTGCGTTACCTGCCCGTTGATCGGACGGTGCGCCTGCTGCTCAGCGCTGCGGCGAAGCGGACGAACCGGGACGGAGTTGAGGCCCGGCGTACCCACCGGCTGGAGGTGCCAAGGATGGTCGGTGGCCTGCCCCACTGCCCTCCCGGGCGGGCACTCGCCGAGTTTGCCGCGCGAGTCGGCGAACAACGGACCGCGGTCGCGGTCATCGCTGACGCCGTCCATCGTGGCGTCGTTTCTGACCAAGCGCTTGCACTGCAGCTCCCACACCTCACCGGGCGCGGCGCCAACGTGGCTCGGCGAGCAATCGAGGATGTGCTCGGCGGGATCAGCTCAGCGCCTGAAGCCGACTTCTCGGCGATCTGTTCGCGCTCGCGGATACTGCCACCACCGCTGCTCAACGCGTTGCTTCGGCTACCCGACGGACGCCGAATCCGCCCGGACGCGTTGTGGCGGGACGCGGCACTCGTGCACGAGACGAACAGCAGGGAGCATCACGCCCGCGAGGACCTGTTCGAGCACACTCAGGCTCGGCATGACGCGATGACAGCGGCTGGGCTCACCGTGTTCCACAACACGCCGGCGCAGCAGCGGCGCGAAGCCGACCGGATCGTGCGCCAGCTCGAGGCGAGCTACCTTCGGCTGGCCGGTCGCGGGCTGCCCGAAGGGGTCGTGCTGCTCTCGGCCTGATGCCGACTGCGTCTCGCGACACGCATGGGCCATCGGCGCTGTCGTTCGCTGCGCCCATGGCCCATGGCTGTCGCTATAGCAACCCCGATGGGCCATCCGTGCCGGAGCCGGCGACCTCGATGGGCCATGCGTGTGAGCGCGGTCAGCGGTGGCGCAGGGCGCGGGCTCCGCGCCAGATGCCGTAGCCGATTCCCGTCGACGCCACCGCGCCCACGGTCAGGAAGGCCACCGACAAACCGGGCCGGGCGCCGCTGACCGCGCCACGTGCGGGTACGGCGGCCCGCTCCCGCACGTTTCGGCGGTTCGCCCGCGCCAAGAGGTCCTCGAGCAGCCCCGGCGGCGGCTGCGGCGGCTGGTCGCGCAACGACACCAGTGCCGCGGACAGCTGTTCCTGCCGGGCCAGCTCGGCGGCGCACTCCGCGCAGCGGCGTACGTGCGCGCGCGTGACGCGCAGCGGCCACCCGCTCAGCTCGCCGGACGTCAGCGCCGGGAACTGCGAGCGAGCCTCGCGGCAGAAGCGCGGCAGCCGATCGTCGTCGGTCATGGCAGCGCCTCCCGATCGTCGCCGTCGCCGACGACGAGCGCACGCAGTCGCGTGTGCGCGCGGTGCAGCCGCACCTTGACCACGGTCTCGGTGACCCCGAGCAACTCGGCCACCTCCTTGGTCGACAGCCCTTCGATGTCACGCAACACCACCACCGCCCTCGAGTCTTCCGGCAGCGTCGCGAGCGCGGCCTCGGATCGCGCGGCCAGGTCGGCGGTGGCGGCGACCTCGTCCGGAAGCGGACCGCCGGCAGCCAGCATCGACTCGTCGTCGGGCAGCGCGAACGCGTTGCGGCCGGCCACCAGGCCCGCCTCGCGTGCCTTGGCCCGCTTGCGCAGCATGGTCAGGCAGACGTTGACGGTCACCCGGTGCAACCAGGTGCCGAACGCGGACTCCCCGCGGAATCCGAGCACCGAGCGCATGACACGAACGAACACCTCCTGGGTCGCGTCCGCCGCGTCGTCGGGGTCGGCGAGCATGCGCCGCGACAGCGCGTAGACGTCGGCATACGTCGCCCGGATGAGGGGGTCGAGCGCTCCGGGCTCGCCGCGTTGGCAAGCCCGCACCAGCGCCGGGTCCACCTGCACTGTGAGGTTCGACTCCTTAACGCTCGCGGCGGTTACCCGCACCATCGGCCGAAATCGCCGGGTAACCCGAAATCGGCCGGTAACCAAGGCTGCGCCGCGGAGTCCAAACACGTGAAGCGGCGCGCCGTGCGTCGCGGAGAAAAGGAGTTAGTCCGATGTACGCATTCGTCGTGTTCGTGGGTCTCGCGCTCGCGCTCGCCGTCGTTGGTGAGGTGCTCGACGAGGTGCTCCCCGTCAAGGCCCCGAAGGCGCTCACCACCACGCTGTCGGTCGGTGTCGCGATCCTCATCGCCTGGGCACTGGACTGGTCGGTCTTCCGCGCGTTCGGTCAGCCGCTGCGTTCGGCGTGGATGAACCCGGTCGCGACCGGCGTCGTGCTGGTCGGCATGGGTGCCGCCATCCGCGCGATCGTGGGGAACCTCGGCCTGAGCATCTCGATCCAGGGCCGGTCCAAGACCGCGTAAGCGCTGCACGCCAGCGCACGCCGCCCGCCGTACTGCGATTCCCCGGTACGGCGGGCGGACCGCTGTGCGGGCCTAGTGAGGTCCGGCCGCCTGCAGCCGGTGCCGGGACGCCTCGATCTCGACCTCGGCCGATGCGCGGTCGCTCCAGTGCGCACCCTCGACGCTCTTGCCGGGCTCCAGGTCCTTGTAGACCTCGAAGAAGTGCTGGACCTCGAGCCGGTCGAACTCCGGCATGTCGTCGATGTCGCGCAGGTTGTCCTGCCGCGGATCGGTGCTCGGCACGCACATGATCTTGTCGTCGCGACCCTTCTCGTCGGTCATCCGGAACATCCCGATCGCGCGGCACCGGATCAGGCAGCCGGGGAAGGTCGGCTCCGGGAGCAGCACCAATGCGTCGAGCGGATCGCCGTCCTCGCCGAGAGTGTTCTCGATGAAGCCGTAGTCGGCGGGGTACTGGGTCGAGGTGAACAGCGTGCGGTCCAGCCGGATCCGGCCGGTCTCGTGATCCATCTCGTACTTGTTCCGATGACCCTTCGGGATCTCGATGACAACGTCGAACTCCACCTGGGCTCCTGTCAGCTCGTGACGGGCACCACGTAGTGTCCCGCGAGGTGCGTACCTCTCGTGCAGTGCCCCTGGTTGTCGCGCTCGTCGTGACGGCCGGGGTCGTCGTGGGGTACGTCGTCCACCGCGACCACACCTCGGCGGGTGCCGCGCCGCTGCCGACCGCTTCGGGATCGCCGGCCCCCGTGCCGTCCAGCCCGGCTCCGCGCGGAGCGGTCTTGCCGGCGCTGCAGGCGTCCGCGCCCGAGCCCACCTCCGCCGGCGTCACGCTCCAGCTGGCCGCCGACGCCCACCAGCTCCAGCGCAGCGCTCATCTGGCCGGTGAGGTGATCGATGCCGACACGGGAACAGCGCTATGGGCCCACTCGCCCGGCGCGCCGGAGCCGCCTGCGTCCACGACCAAGCTGCTGACCGCCGCGGCGGCCCTGACCGCCCTCGGCCCGAACGACCGGCTCGTGACCAGCACGGCGGCGTCGGGCCACACGCTCTACCTGGTCGGGGGCGGCGACCCGACGATCGTCGCGAACCGGCACTCCGTCTACTCGCCGGTCTACCCGCGGCCGGCCACCCTGGCTGCGCTCGCGCATCGCACTGCCGCCGCGCTCGGCAGCGTCCACCGGGTTCACCTGAAGCTCGACGTGAGCAAGTGGACCGGCCCGCGCGCTGCGGTCGGGTGGAAGCCGAGCTACGTCACCGAAGGCGACATCACGCCGCCGAGCCCGCTCGAGGTGAACGAGGGCCGGACCGACCCGAGTGATGAGTTCGCGCCTCGTACGCCGAACCCCGCCGAACAGGCGGGCCAGGTGTTCGCCGGGCTCCTGGAACACGACGGTGTCCGGGTCGTGGGTGCGGTCACGGGTGGCACCGCGCCGGCCGGCACCCCCGAGCTGGCCCACGTCGACTCACCACCGGTCAGCGCGCTCGTGCAGCGGATGCTGACGGTCAGCGACGACGACCTCGCCGAGGCCCTCGGCCGGGCGGTCGCGATCGAGGCAGGGTTGCCGGCCAGCTTCGCCGGGGCCGCGCAGGCGGTTCTGGCGCAGGTGCGCTCGCTCGGCGTATCCGTGACGTCCGTCACCTTGCACGACACGAGCGGGCTCTCGCACCGGGACCGCATCACGCCACGCACCCTGGTCGACCTGCTGCGCGCCGCGACGGCATCGACCCACCGAGACCTGCGGTGGATCCTCGAGGGCCTGCCGGTGGCGGGCCTGACCGGCACCCTCGCCGACCGCTACCAGGTCAAGCCGTCGGTGACCGCGCGCGGCATCGTGCGGGCCAAGACCGGGACGCTCACCGGCGTCAACACCCTCGCCGGCACCGTCGTCGACCGCAGCGGCCGGCTGCTGGTGTTCGCGTTCATGGCCTCGCATGCCGCGCTACCGGGCCTGACCGTGCCCGATCTCGACGACCTGGCCGCGCGGCTCGCGCGCTGCGGCTGCGGTGGCTGACGCCGTACCTTGCCGAGGGGTTCCCGAAACCCGCCGAGACCGTGGGGTTAGTGTCCAAATCGTGCAGTTGGTGGACTGGCGGCTAGCAGCAACTACGGGCACCCGACTCGTGCCGCCGGGGCCGAAGATCGGGCTCTCGGAAGCCGTGGCGACCGTCGAGGACCTGCACCGCAAGGCGGCGCAGGCCGATGCCCACGTCGCGTCCGCCACCGGGCTGGACGTAGCCCGTGACTCCGCGGCGACGGTCGTCGTCGACCGGCCGGACTGGATCCGGGCGAACGTGGAGAGCTTCCAGGTCCTGGTCGACCCGATCGTCGAGGCGTTGCTCGAGCGCAAGGCGGACAAGCCGCCGAGCCCGTTGACGGTGACGATCGGCTCTCGCGCCGCAGGCATCGAGGTGGGCGTCCTGCTCGGCTACCTCGCCACCCGGGTACTCGGGCAGTTCGAGCTGCTCGGGCCGCCGCAAAGCGCGGACGACGACGAACGTTCGCCCGGCCGGCTCACCCTCGTCGCGCCCAACATCGTTGCGGCCGAACGCGGGCTCGCGGTCGACCCGAGCGACTTCCGGCTCTGGGTCTGCCTGCACGAGGTGACCCATCGCACGCAGTTCGCGAGTGCGCCCTGGTTGCACCGGCACGTCCAGGACCTGCTGCGCGAGTTCCTGCTGCTGTCCGACCTCGACGCCGCGGCCCTGCTGGACCGGTTGCGCTCCGCCGCGAGCGGCATCAACGACGTCGCGCGGGGCCGACGGGAGGCCAGCCTGGTCGAGCTGATCCAGACCCCCGAGCAGCGTGCGGTCCTCGACCGGATCACGGGCCTGATGAGCCTGCTCGAAGGGCATGCCGACGTGGTCATGGACCTGGTCGGGCCGTCGGTGATCCCGTCGGTCGGCACCATCCGCCAGCGCTTCGACCGCCGTCGCCAGCAAGCCAACCCGGTCGCGAAGATCGTCCGTCGGCTGCTCGGGATCGAGATGAAGCTCAAGCAGTACGCCGAGGGAGCCGCGTTCGTGCGGGCCGTCATCGCAAGCGTCGGCATGCCCGGCCTCAACGTGGTGTGGTCCTCGCCGGAGCAGCTGCCGAGCGGTGCGGAGATCCGCGACCCGGCGGCCTGGCTGCGCCGGGTCGGCATGCCGCCCGCCGTCAGCGCGTGACGGCCGGCTGAGATGAAGATGGAGCCGGCGGTCGCCGCGATCAGGGCGGCCGTCCGCGAGAGCGTCGACGACCTCGACCCGGGGGCCCTGGTTCTCGTCGCGGTGAGTGGTGGGGCGGACTCGCTCGCACTCGCCGCCGCGCTCGCGCAGGAAGCGGCGCGGCTCGAGCTACGGGCCGGCGCGGTCACCGTCGACCACGGTCTGCAGGACGGCTCGCCCGAGCGGGCGGCCGACGTCGCCACGACCTGCGCCGAGCTCGGGCTCGACCCGGTGCTGGTAGAGACCGTCGAGGTCGGCGACGAGGGCGGTCCGGAGGCGGCTGCCCGGGACGCGAGGTACGCCGCGCTCGAGGCGGCCGCAGACCGGGTCGGCGCGGCCGCCGTACTGCTCGGGCACACCCTCGACGACCAGGCCGAGACCGTCCTGCTCGGGCTGGCGAGGGGGTCGGGCGCGCGGTCGCTGTCCGGGATGCCGGTGCGGCGCGACCGGCTGCGCCGCCCGCTGCTCTCCATCCGCCGGGTCGACACGAACGAGGCTTGCCAGGCGTTCGATCTGGTGCCCTGGGCCGACCCGCACAACTCCGACCCGGCGTACGCCCGGGCCCGGGTCCGCCAGGAGGTCCTGCCCGCGATGCTCGATGCGCTCGGGGACGGGATCCCCGAGGCGCTGGCCCGGACCGCCGCGCTGCTCCGCGACGATGCCGACGCCCTGGACGAGTGGGCCGCCGGCGTGGCCGACCCGTGCGAGATCGCCGAGCTGTCGCAGCTCCCCGCGGCGGTACGACGCCGCGCGCTGCGCAATGCCGCCGTCGCGGCGGGGGTTCCCTCCGGCCAGCTGACCCTCAACCACGTGCTGGAGATCGACAAGCTGCTCACGCACTGGCACGGCCAGGGGGCGATCAGCCTGCCCGGGGGGTTGGTCGCTGAGCGGGCGTATGACAGGCTCACCTTCCGATGACCGCTCCGCTGCTTCCGGTGGACTCGATGGCCGAGCCGGCCCGAGACCTGCATCCCGATATCGAGTCCGTGCTCGTCTCCGCGGCGCAGATCGCCGCCAAGATCGCCGAGCTGGCCGCGCGCATCGACGCCGACTACGCCGGCCGCGAGATCGTTCTCGTCGGGGTGCTCAAGGGGGCGGTCATGATGATGGCCGACCTCGCCCGGGCACTGAGCGTGCCGGTCTCGCTGGAGTTCATGGCGGTCTCGTCGTACGGGTCGGGGACCAAGACATCGGGCGTCGTGCGGATCCTCAAAGACCTCGACCGGGACATCACCGGCTGCCACGTCCTGGTCGTCGAGGACATCATCGACTCCGGCCTCACGCTGTCCTGGCTGCTGCGCAACCTGCGCTCCCGCCAGCCCGCTTCGGTCGAGGTTGCGGCGCTGCTCCGCAAGCCGGAGGCGGCCCAGGTCCAGGTGCCGGTGGAGTACATGGGCTTCGACATCCCGAGCGTGTTCGTCGTCGGCTACGGCCTCGACTACGCCCAGCACTACCGCGAGCTGCCCTATGTGGGCACCTTGCGCCCCGAGGTCTACTCGACCTAGCCGGCTCGCCCGCAGGCCGCCCTGATCGGGCCACGCCGGTTCCACAACCGGCCGATGGGCCCGGCGCAGTTCAGTCCGCCGGTGTACCGTCGATACTTGCGGAGGAGTGTTTTTCTCACCTTCGCGACAATCGTGTCCGTAGCGTCGAGCAGGAGCCATGAACCTTCGCCGCACCTTCCGAGGGCCCCTGTTGTGGGTGGTCGTGGCGATCCTCGTCGTCTTCGGCCTGCTCGAGGTCGCTACCTCCGGCAGCAGCTACAAGACGGTTCCGCTCCCGACGATCGAGACCGCGATCGCCAACCACCAGGTGGCCTCGGCGATCCTGCACGACCAGTCGCAGGAGGCGCAGGTCACGCTCAACAAGGGCGTGTCCATCGACGGCTCGAACAAGCTGCAGGCCGCCTACACGTTGCACTACGACGACACGCTGTACGGCGAGCTGAAGGCCGCCGGGGTCAAGGACACCAACGTCCAGATCAGCCACAGCAACCCGATCGTCTCGGTGCTGTTCCAGCTCCTGCCGTTCGTGCTGATCGTCGTCGTGATGCTGTTCTTCCTGAACCAGATGCAGGGCGGCGGCGGCCGCGTCATGCAGTTCGGGAAGGCCAAGGCAAAGCTGGTCAGCAAGGACACGCCCAAGACGACGTTCGCCGACGTCGCCGGGGTCGACGAGGCGATCGAGGAGCTGCAGGAGATCAAGGAGTTCCTCGAGAACCCTGCGAAGTTCCAGGCGATCGGCGCCAAGATCCCCAAGGGCGTCCTGCTCTACGGCCCGCCCGGCACCGGCAAGACCCTGCTCGCCCGCGCCGTCGCCGGCGAGGCCGGCGTGCCGTTCTACTCGATCTCCGGTTCGGACTTCGTCGAGATGTTCGTCGGTGTCGGTGCTTCGCGGGTGCGCGACCTGTTCGAGCAGGCGAAGAACAACGCGCCCGCGATCATCTTCGTCGACGAGATCGACGCCGTCGGCCGGCACCGCGGCGCCGGCCTCGGTGGCGGTCACGACGAGCGTGAGCAGACCCTCAACCAGATGCTCGTCGAGATGGACGGGTTCGACGTCAACCGCGGCGTCATCCTGATCGCGGCGACCAACCGGCCCGACATCCTCGACCCTGCGCTGCTGCGACCGGGTCGGTTCGACCGCCAGATCGTCGTCGACCGGCCCGACCTCGAGGGCCGCCGGGCGATCCTTGGCGTGCACTCGAAGGGCAAGCCGTTCTCGCCGGACGTCGACCTCGAGGTGATCGCCCGTCGTACCCCGGGCTTCACCGGCGCGGACCTGGCCAACGTCATCAACGAAGGCGCACTGCTGACCGCGCGAAGCAACGCCAAGCAGATCACCAACCTCATCCTCGAGGAGTCGATCGACCGCGTGGTCGCGGGCCCGATGCGCAAGACCCGGGTGATGAGCGAGAAGGAGAAGAAGGTCACCGCCTACCACGAGGGCGGTCACGCTCTCGTCGCATGGGCGCTGCCGGACACCGCGCCGGTGCACAAGATCAGCATCGTCGCTCGCGGTCGTTCGCTCGGCCACACGCTCGTGCTGCCGGAAGAGGACAAGTACAACCAGACCCGCTCCGAGATGATGGACATGCTGGCCTACGCGCTGGGCGGGCGGGCCGCCGAGGAGCTGGTCTTCCACGAGCCGACCACCGGCGCCTCCAACGACATCGAGAAGGCAACCGCCACTGCCCGGGCCATGGTCATGACCTACGGCATGAGCGAGAAGCTCGGCCCGCTGAAGTTCGGCCGCGGCGAGGGCGACGTGTTCCTCGGTCGCGACCTCGGTCACGAGCGGGACTTCTCGGAGGAGATCGCGTCGCAGATCGACGACGAGGTGCGGGCGCTGATCGAGCAGGCGCACGACGAGGCCTGGGAGATCCTGGTCACCTACCGCGACGTGCTCGACGACATGGTGCTGAAGCTGCTCGACAAGGAGACCCTCACCAAGGCCGACCTCACCGAGATCTTCGCCTCGGTCGCCAAGCGGCCGTCGCGCGATGTCGAGATCAGCCGCAAGGCGCCGATCAACCGCCCGCCGGTGTTGACGCCGGCTGAGATCGCGCAGCTCACGCCAGAGGAAGCGGCCGCTCTTGCCGACCGGAACTCGGCCGCGGGCACCAATGGCGCGAAGACCAACGGGGCAAAGGCGAACGGATCCAGAACCAACGGCGCGCGCACCAGCGCGTCCCGCGCGCGGGCCAACCAGACCGCCAAGCCTCCGGCTACCCGGCGGACCACCCGCAAGCGTGCCGAGGGTCCCGGCCGACAGGCACCCGGCACCACGGGCTGACCGCCGCGACCGTGCGGGGGCTCCCGGAGTTCGGGCGGTGCCTGGTGATGGGCGTCGTCAACGTCACCCCCGACTCCTTCAGTGACGGCGGTCGGCATTTCGACACCGGTACGGCGATCGAGCACGGCCTCGCCCTGCGCGGCTGCGGCGCGGACCTGGTCGACGTCGGCGGCGAGTCGACCCGCCCCGGTGCGGGCCGGGTCGATGTGGCCGAGGAGATCCGCCGTGTCGTCCCCGTGATCCGCGAGCTCGCCGCGCAGGGCGTGTTGGTCAGCGTCGACACCATGCGCCGCGAGACCGCGGAGGCCGCGCTGGATGCGGGTGCCGTGATGGTCAACGACGTCTCCGGCGGTGCCGCGGATCCCGGCCTGGCCCGGCTCGTGGGCGAGGCCGATGTCCCCTACGTCGTCATGCACTGGCGGGGGCCGAGTGCCTGGATGCAGGACCTCGCGGTGTACGACGACGTGGTGGCGGAGGTGTGCACCGAGCTGTCCAAGAGTGTCGACGCCGCCGTCGCTGCCGGCGTCGACCCGGATCAGATCGTGGTCGACCCGGGGCTCGGCTTCGCAAAGACCGCGGCGCACAACTGGGCGCTGCTCGCTCACCTCGACGCGTTGATCGACCTGGGACCACCGGTCTTGCTCGGCGCCAGCCGCAAGTCATTCCTCGGCCGCCTGCTCGCGGACGGCGACGAGCTTCGCGACGTCGATCACCGCGAGGCGGCGACCGTGGCGATCTCGGCCCTGGCGGCGTCGGCCGGCGTCTGGGGTGTGCGGGTGCACGAGGCCCGCGCCAACGCCGACGCGGTCCGGGTGGCCGCCGCCGTTCTCGATGCGCGACCGCAACGATGACCGACGTCGAGGACGTCACCGAGGCGAACGCCGAGTTCTACACGGCGATCGAGTCGGGCGACATCGACCGGATCGAGGCGCTCTGGGACGATCACGACGACCTGGTGTGCGTGCATCCGGGCTGGCCACCGCTGTCGGGTCGCTCGCGGGTGCTGCGGTCGTGGGCGGTGATCATGGCGAACACCGCCTACATCCAGTTCTTCCTGACCGACGTCGATGTCGCAGTGACCGGTGATGTCGCGGTCGTGGCCTGCCAGCACAGCCTGCTCGCGGGCAGCACGGAGGCCGAGGGCGAGTTCGGCGAGACCGCGACCGTGGTCGCGACTAACGTATTTCGGCGCCGGCCGCAGGGCTGGCGGCTGTGGGCCCATCATGCTTCACCTGTGATGTCGGCGAGCGAGGACGGGGAGACGGCGTGAGCGACACCATCTCGTTGCACGGATTGCGGGTGCGGGGGTTCCACGGCGTACTGCCGGAGGAGCGCCGGGTCGGCCAGCTGTTCGTGGTCGACGTCGACCTCTCGGTCGACACCAGTACGGCGGCTCGTGAGGACGACCTGACCGCGACGATCGACTACTCGACGCTGGCGCACCTGCTCGCCGAGGTCATCGGTGGAGAGCCGGTCGCGTTGATCGAAACGCTGGCGCAGCGGCTCGCGGACGTCTGCCTCGGCGACCCGATGGTCCAGGTGGTCGAGGTGACGGTGCACAAGCCGGACGCTCCGGTCGGGCTCCCGGTCAGCGACGTGACGGTCAGGATCCGGCGAGAGCGCGCCGAGTGACGGCTGTGGTCTCGCTGGGCACCAATCTCGGTGACCGGATGGGCCGGCTGCGCGCCGCGATCGAGGTGCTCGGGCGGCAGGTCGGTGTGCTCGCGGTCTCGCCCGTCTACGAGACCGCGCCGGTGGGTGTCGTCGACCAGCCCGCGTTTCTCAACGCCGTGGCGGTGCTCGACAGCGACGACCCGGAGGTGGTGTTCGGTGCCGCCCAGGCCGCGGAGCAGGCGCAGGGACGGGTTCGCGCCGTGCGATGGGGGCCGCGCACCCTCGACGTCGACGTGATTGCGGTGGATTCGATCGTCACGGATGATCCGCGACTCACGTTGCCGCATCCACGAGCGCACGAGCGTGCGTTCGTTCTGGTGCCATGGCTCGCGGTTGACCCGAGTGCGAGCCTGCCCGGCCACGGTCCGGTCGAGGCACTGCTCGCCGCCCTGCCGCCTCAAGACGTACGCCGGATCGCCGACCCGCTGCCGCTGCCATGATGCGACCGACGCGCGTGTCCGTCCTGGTGGTGCTCGCGGTCGTGGCCGGCGGGATCGCCTACCTGGTTGCGCGGTCGTCGTTCGACAGCCTTCCGACACCGTCGGTGTATGCGCTGCTCTGGCTCGCGCTGCTCGCGATCGCCGAGGGATATCTCGCCGTCATGACCCGTGCCCGGCTGGCCGGCCGGGTCGGCACCCGGCCGATCAACCCGCTGGTCGTGGCGCGGTTCGTCGCGCTGGCAAAGGCATCGTCGGTGGTCGGCGCGCTCGCCGCCGGCGCCTACGCCGGCTACTTGATCTGGGTCGCGCGGATCGACTCGCCGTCGGCTAACAACGACACCCGTACAGCCGCGTTCGGCATCGGGTTCGCGCTCGCGCTGGTTCTGGCTGCGCTGTTCCTGGAGCGGGTCTGCCGGGTGCCGAAGCGTGACGACGATGATGACTGGCCGCCGCCACCTCCGGCCGACCACTGAGCCGCCGCGTGCGCGCAGGGTCGGTAGGCTTCGCTGCCATGCCGAACGATCAGGGTCCGGAGCCCACCGCCGACGAGCTCGACGCGCTACCGACCGCGGAGCTGCGCGAGCGGGCGTTCGCGCGGGCCGAGCGCCATCACGACATCGGGTTCTTCTGGGACCTGGTCAAACACCTTCCGTCCTCGGAGACCTTCGGCAGTGACGACGGCTCGGCAGGTGGGCTCGGCGAGAGCATCGGCGGTGCGGTCGAGCTGGTCCGCGAGCTGCTCGGCCGCAACGATGAGGGTGGTGCGCTCGGCCCGATGCTGCGTGCCCGCTACATCGACTACTTGACCTCCCACCCGTAGTCGACAACCCCAAGGGGAGTGGTCAGCGGCTGCGGGCCATGGTGACGATGTCGCCGGGCGTGAGCACACCCGCGTAGTGGCCGTTCTCGGTCACGATCGTTCCGGGCGCGTTACCCGCGAGGGTCGCCGCCAGCGCCGCCTCCAGTGACTCGCCGACCTCGACGGTCGTTGCGGGCTCCACCCGGTCGGCCGCCGTACCTTCACCGGTCGCCGCGTCTCGCGCCAGCCACCCGCTGACCTTGCCGTCCTCGCTCACCACTGCCCAGGCGGCTTCCGCAGCGTCCATCGTCGCGGTCGCGGCGGCGAGCGTGTCGTGCGGAGCGACGCTCGGCCAGCGCACCAGCCCGCTCGCCCGCACATGCACGACCGACAGCCGTCGCAGGGTGCGTTCGGCACCCACGAAGTTCGCGACGAAGTCGGTCTGCGGATCCGAGAGCAGCGTCGAAGGATCGGCGTACTGCTCGAGGTGGCCGCCCTCTCGCATGACCGCGATCCGGTCGCCGAGCCGGATCGCCTCGTCGATGTCGTGCGTCACGAACACCACGGTGGTTCGCACCTGTTCGTGCAGCTTGAGGAACTCGGCCTGCAGCCGGTTGCGGGCGATCGGGTCGACCGCCGCGAACGGCTCGTCCATCAGCAGCACCGGTGGGTCCGCGGCCAGCGCACGGGCTACGCCCACCCGCTGGCGCTGGCCGCCGGAGAGCTCCTGCGGGTAGCGCTTGCCGTAACCGGCCTCGAGACCGACCAGCTCGAGCAGCTCGGCTACCCGGGCCTTGGTGCGTGCGCGCCCCCAGCCGAGCAGCGTCGGGACCGTCGCGATGTTGGTCGCGACCGTCTGGTGCGGGAACAGGCCGACCTGCTGGATCACATAGCCGATCCGGCGCCGCAGCTTGACCGGATCGACGCTCGTCACGTCATCGCCGTCGACCAGGATGTGACCGCCTGAGGGCTCGACCAGCCGGTTGATCATCCGCATCGTCGTCGTCTTGCCGCACCCGGAAGGACCGACCAGTACGGCGATCTCGCCGGGCTCGACCTCCAGGGACAGCTCTTCGACCGCGACCGTTCCGTCCGGGTACTGCTTGCGCACCCGGTCAAGGGTGATGCTGGCGCCCGCTCCGCTAGCGTCCAAGTCGTGCACCCTCCCGCCGGCTTCACCCTGCATGTCGGCAATCCCTGGTTCAGCTGGCACTACGTCACCAGCAATTGGAGCACGATCAAGACCGCCGCACGTCAGCACATCAGCCTGACGCTGATCTCTGTCGGCATCGGCTTCGGCGTCGCCCTTCCGATCTCCGCGCTGGCGCGGACCTCGCCGGTGCTTCGTGCGATCGTGCTGGGCACGTCCAGTGCGCTGTACGCCGTACCGTCGCTGGCCGCCATCGTGGCGCTGTACCCGTTTTTCGGCTTCAGCCGGTGGACCGTCGTCATTCCGCTTGCGGCGTACTCGCTGGTCATCCTGGTCCGCAACATCCTGACCGGCCTGGACGGCGTGCCGGCAGAAGCGGTCGAAGCGGCTACCGGCATGGGCTTCTCGCCGTTCCGGACCTTCCTGCGCGTGCGGCTGCCGCTTGCGGTGCCGACGATCGTGGCCGGGCTGCGGCTCGCCACCGTGTCGACCATCGAGCTGGTGGTGATCGGCGGCTACGTCGGAACCGGCGGGTTCGGTGAGTACATCATCGAGGGCTTCGAGAACAACTTCTACAAGGCCGAGATCACCACGTACATCATCGCGACAGTGTTGCTTGCGCTGATCGCGGACGCGCTGCTGCTGGTTGCCCAACGCCTGGTCACGCCGTGGAGCCGGCGGGGGGCGACCTGATGGCGAACCACAGCATCCCGCACCAGATCAAGGTCTGGTTCTCGACGAAGTCGAGCTACACCGGCAACCAGGGCGCGATCCACCTGCTGTGGCAGCACGTCGAGATCTCCGGGCTTTCGATCCTCGCCGCAGCCGTTGTCGCGATCCCGCTCGGGATCGGGTTGGCGCGGTGGCGGCGCGGCGGGGTGGTGGTCACGAGCATCGCCAACACCGCACGCGCGATCCCGATCCTGGGCATCTTGATCCTGCTCGCGGTCGGGCCGCTCGGTGTCGGCATGTCGGCCGCGGTTGCCGCGCTGGCGATCTTCGCCGTACCGCCGATGCTGACCAACACCTTCACCGGCATCCAGGAGGTCGACCAGGACACCAGGCGGGCCGCGGTGGGCATGGGCATGACCCGCTGGCAGGTCACCCGGCGGGTCGAGGTGCCGCTGGCGATCCCGCTGATCGCCACCGGCGTTCGGCTGGCAACGGTCCAGGTCTGGGCGACGGCAACGCTGGCGGCCATCGTCGGCAGCGGCGGGCTCGGCCAGCTGGTCGTCACGGGCCGAGAGATCCAGAACTACGGCGAGCTCTACGGCGGCGTGGTGATCATCGTGATCACCGCGCTGCTGATCGAAGGCGGGATGGCCCTGGTCCAGCGGGCCCTGCGTCGGCGCTTCGGCGACGCCGGATCGGAACGAGCCTCGAGCGTGCCGATTGCCAGCGTGGAATCGGTTACAACCGCGTCGTAGCGACGTCACGTTCGGGTATCAATCCCTGCGCACGCAATCAACCCGGTTGGCGTTGTCAGTGGTGCGTGCTTGGATCGATTCGTGCGGGGCAAACCCGCCAGGACACGCGCGGCCACCCGCCGCGGGACACAGAAGGCGGCTGATCCCATGCCTCGACTCTCGTTGCGTTCAACCCTCGGTTTCACCACGACGGTCGTCGCGCTCGCACTCGCCGCGGTCGCCTGCGGATCATCGAGCAGCGGCGGCAACGGCGGCTCGGTAGCGAGCTCGGGTGGCACCGTTCCCTCGTTCTGCGGCGGGACCGCCGGCTCGGGCAGCGTGGTCGTCGGAGCGTTCAACTTCTCCGAGTCCGAGCTGCTGGCCAACATCTACGCCGCGGCCCTCAACAAGTGCGGGTACTCCGCGAGCGTCAAGGCGCTCGGTGCGCGCGAGGTCGTCTACCCCGCGTTGAAGAAGGGGACGCTCGCGGCGGTTCCCGAGTACGCCGCAACGCTGACCGACTTCATCAACGACGCCAACAACGGCGCGAACGCTCCGAGCAAGGCCTCCGGCGACATCAACAAGACGATGGTCGCGTTGCGAGCCGAGCTGCCGTCCAACCTCGTCGCGCTCAACCCGGCCACGGCGACCGACAAGAACTCCTTCGCGGTCAAGACCAGCTTCGCCAACGCGAACCACATCACGTCGATGTCACAGCTCGGTGCCTACTCGAGGAGTCACCCGCTCAGCCTGGGCGGACCGGCCGAGTGCCAGACCCGGACGTTCTGCGAGCCCGGTCTCAAGAAGACCTACGGGATGAAGTTCTCCAAGTTCGTCACCCTCGACGCCGGCGGACCGCTCACGGTCAAGGCTCTCAAGCAGGGGAAGGTGAATGTCGGCCTGGTCTTCAGCTCGGACCCGACCGTTGCGCAGGCCGGCCTGACGGTGCTCAACGACGACAAGCACCTGCAGGCCTCGGACAACATCGTCGCGATCGTGCAGAAGAAGTACGCCACCGGTCCATTCGCGAACGCGCTGAACGCGGTCGACTCGAAGCTCAACCAGAGCACCCTGGTCGGCCTCAACAAGGCGGTCTCGATCGACCACGACCCGATCTCCGAGGTCGCGAGCGGCTTCCTCTCCCAGGTCGGCCTCTCGTAGTCCGCGAGACGGCGTCCAAGCGCCCGGTCGCGGCAGGCGTTACTTGTCGACGTCGCCGATCACATAGAACAGGCTGGTCAGGATAGGTACCAGATCGGTGACGTGCGCGCCGGTCAGGAGCTCCGGCAAGACCTGAACGTTGTTGAACGAAGCCGTGCGCAGCTTCAGCCGCCACGGCGTGCGCTCGCCGCGTGAGACCAAGTAGTAGCCGTTGATGCCGAGCGGGTTCTCGGTCCACGCGTACGTCGTGCCTTCGGGCGCCTTGACCACCTTCGGCAACCGCAGGTTGATCGGTCCCGGCGGCAGCGCGTCGATGACGTCGATGCAGTGCTCGGCGATGTCGAGACTCACGTCGATCTGCTCGACCAGGCATTCAAGACGCGCGAGCACGTCGCCCTCCGTCCGCGTGACGATGCGCAGCACGTCAGGCGGGAGCTCTGCGTAGGCGAGGTAGGGATCGTCACGCCGAAGGTCGAGATCCAGGCCGGACGCTCGGGCCAACGGCCCGGACACGCCGAACTGCACAGCGGTCGAGGCGGGCAGGACGCCGAGCCCGCGAGCACGCCCGACGAACGCCGGATCCGCGACGTACCCGGCCAGCTCGTCGCGGACGCCATGGCGAACCTCGGCAGCGGCCGCGCGCACGCGCTCCATCCAACCCGCAGGCAGGTCGAGCTTGAGCCCACCGACCTGGTTGAGCATGTAGTGCATCCGCCCGCCCGACATCTCCTCCAGCACCGCCTGGATCCGTTCGCGTTCGCGGTAGCCGGCGACGACGGGCGGATCGGCCGCCGGGTCGAACGGGTACGCGCCGAGGAAGGCGAGATGGCTCAGCACCCGGTTGAGCTCAGCCAGCAGCATGCGGGTCCAGGTGGCGCGGACCGGGACCTCCATCCCGAGCATGCGCTCGACCGCGATGACGATGCCGAGTTCGTTCCCGAACGCCGAGAGCCAGTCGTGCCGGTTCGCGAGCACGAGGATCTGCCGGTAGTCGCGGGCCTCGAACAGCTTCTCCGCGCCGCGGTGCATGTAGCCGACGATGGGCTCGGCCGTGGCGATGTGTTCTCCGTCGAGCCACAGCGCCAGCCGGAGCACCCCGTGCGCCGAGGGATGCTGCGGCGCGATGGTGAGCACCGCGTCCGCGCCACCCGTGTCGCCGGTCGAGACCGTGACCCGGGTCAGCTCGCGAGGATCGCCGCTCACGCGGCGATCCTCGCAAATGCCGGGCTCAGCCCCGCCGCGGCGTCCAGCGGAAGTTGCGTACGGCGAAGACCGTCCCGATCACGCCCCAGATCACCAGGTGCAGCAGCTGGTGCGGCGCCCACGCGCTGCCGGTCGTGAACGGGTTGAAGGACTTGTACATCGCGACTATGAACGGCCGCAGCGGAAGCCAGTTCGCGATCTTCGCCATCGTGCCGCTGATCGGGAAGTACGTGCCGGAGATGAACACCAGGACGAAGTACGGCAGGTTCACGATCGCCGGCCCCGAATCGAGGTTCGGGATGAGCGACGACACGGCGATGCCGAGCGCGCAGAAGGCGAGCGCGGCGAGCGCGATCGTCACCACCAAGGCCGGGATGTGAGACGCCGGCAGGGACACGCCGTACACGAGGATCGCGAACGTTACGCACACCACCGACAGGAGGGTGGCGACGATGACCGCGTTGCCGATCACGCCGCCGATGAACGCCCAGGACGGCAGCGGCGTACCGTGCATCCGCTTGAGGATGCCGAACTCGCGCTGACGGACGAGGTTCAGCGAGATGCTCAGGAAGCACGCGCTCATCACCGCGTAGGCAAGGATGCTGGGCGTGTAGTACTGGGCCAGCTTCACCCCCTTGCCGAGGATGCTGGCATCGTGCCCACCGCCGGCGACTCCTACCAGGATGAAGAAGAACACCAGCGGGAACGCGAAGGTGAAGAAGGCCGCGCCGGGATTGCGCCAGTAGCTTTTCTGTTCGTAGCGGATCTGGGAGCCCAACAGGGCGACATCGCTGCTCATCGGGTTACTCCGGTGGTCTGCGGCTCGGGCTCCTGGGCCAGTAGGTCCTGGCCGACGAGGGAGAGGTAGATGTCCTCGAGGCTGGGCCGGCTGGACACCAGTCCCTCGAGCGGGACGTTGTTCGCGATCGACCAGCCCGTGAGCTCGTGCAGCACGTGCACGTCGTCGTCGCTCGTGATGGTGCAGTAGCCGTGTACGTCAACGCTGGTCACCACCGGCAGGGCCGCGGGGTCCACCCCGTCGGGCAGGCGGAAGCGGATGTGCGCCGCTGCCGTGTCGCGTCCGCCGAGGGCGTCGGGAGTTCCTTCCGCCACCACGCGGCCGGATCCGATGACCACGATGTTGTCAGCGAGCGTCTGCGCCTCGTCCATGTAGTGCGTGGTCAGCATGATCGTCGTGCCGAGCGTGCGCAGGTCACTCACCATCTGCCACGCGCCGCGGCGCGCCGAGGGGTCGAAGCCGGTCGTCGGCTCGTCGAGGAAGAGCAGCCGCGGGTTGCCGATGATGCCGTAGGCAACGTCGAGGCGGCGCTGCTGTCCCCCGGAGAGCTTGTTGACCCGCGAGTCGGCCTTTTCACCGAGGCCGACCAGCTCGATCACGTCGTCGACCTTCCGCGGCCGCGGGTAGAAGCCCGCGGTCCGGGTGAGGGTCTCGCGGACGGTGAGATAGGGGTCTACGGCCGTGCCTTGCAGCACGATGCCGATGCCCTCGCGCCAGGCACGGTCGGCGTGGTGCGGGTCCTTGCCGAGGACTTGCACTTGTCCCGAGTCCCGCTTGAGGTAGCCCTCCAGGACTTCGAGCGTCGTGGTCTTGCCGGCACCGTTCGGGCCCAGCAGCGCCACGCAGGCGCCCTCCTCGACGCTGAAGCTCACTCCTTGCACGGCCTTGGTGGCGCCGTAGCTCTTGTGCAGGTCGTCGACGACGATCGCTGCCATCTCCGTGTCCTCCGTTGTCGCTATGGGTCGCGGACCTTCTCGACGCTACGTGCCGGCGCAACCGAAATCCTGACGCGCCAGGTGGATATCAGGTGGAGACCGCAATCCACCCCGAGGTCGATGTCCGCAGCGTCCTAGCGCGTCTACCGTTGCGGTGTGGAGGAGCAGCCGCACGTCCCGGTGCCGGTGTTACGAGGCCTCGGGGGGCACCTGCCGGGCTGGGCCCGTCCGATCGCGCGGCAGGCGGTGACCGTGATCACCGCGGTGCAGACCTTCAGCGGACTCGGCGGACTGACCGCGTCGCAGCGCGTGCTGGCAGTCGTCCTCGAGCTGCTCGTCGCTGCGAGCTGGACCGTGATCGTCGTACGTCGCTGTGGGGACTGGCTGAACGTCGCGATGCTCGCCGCATCCATCGGCCTCGCCGGGTGGTTGCACGTGTTGACCGGCAACGGCCAGGTCTACGTTCTCGGCTACGCGGCCCTGTTCGTCGGACCGGTCTTCTACACCGCGTGGCAGGCGATCGTTCCCGCCGCCTGCGGCGTGCTCGCCGTTGGTTTGTCCACGGCCCTCGTCGGACAGCGCGACATCCCCGGTGGTTTCGGCAATGCCGTCGGTGCGGCGTTCTTCGGCCTGGCCGCGATGTTCTTCGGGCAGGTCCTCCGCTCCGCCCAGCGCAACGCCGAGCTGGTCGCCGAGCTGCGAGAGAGCCGCGATGCCCAACAGCGCAATGCGGTCATCTCCGAACGCGCGCGGCTCGCGCGCGAGCTGCACGATGTGCTGGCGCACACGCTGTCGAGCCTGTCGCTGCACCTGGAGTCGACGAGGGTCCTCGCTGACGCGCGCGGCGTCGACATCGAGGTCCGCAGCCGGATCGAGCGAGCGGTGGCGCTCGCCCGCGACGGCCTCGAGGAGGCACGCGACGCCGTTGGCACCCTGCGCGACGACGCCTTGCCGGGCCCGGAGCGGATTCGTGACCTGGTCACCGACTTCGAGCGCTCAACCGGTGTCGTCAGTCGGTTCGAGGAGGTCGGGAGCGCTGCGCCGCTCTCGCCCGAAGCGAGTGTCGCGCTGTTCCGCGCAGCTCAGGAGGCACTGACGAATGCCGGCAAGCACGGTCACTCGACCCGGGTCGACGTGCGGCTCGAATGGGACGGCGACCGCGTGACCCTTCGCGTGATCGACGACGGAGGCGGCGGTGACGGAGTGCCCGCGCTGCCGGGCGGCGGCAACGGGTTGCGTGGCATGCGGGAGCGTGCCGAGCTCGCCGGCGGGCGGATGGATGCCGGCCCGACGTCGCGCGGGTTCGCGGTGGAGGTCCGGCTGCCGGTCGCGGTGGCCCGTCCGCGCGAGGTCCCGGCATGAGCGAGGAGTCGGCCATCCGGGTCGTCCTCGCCGACGACCAGACGCTGGTGCGGGAAGGCTTGGCCCTGATGCTCAGCCTGGTCGACGGGATCGACGTCGTCGGCATGGGGGTGGATGGTGAGCAGGCCGTCGCGCTGGTCGAGTCCGAGTCGCCCGACGTTGCGCTGTTGGACCTTCGCATGCCACGAGTCGACGGCGTCGAGGCGACCCGGCGGATCCGGGAGACCGCACCGGCGGTGCAGGTCGTGGTCCTGACGACGTACGCCGATGACGAGTCGGTGTTCGCCGCGCTGCGCGCGGGCGCGCGCGGGTACCTGACCAAGGACGCGAGCTCCGAGGAGATCGAGCGCGCGATCCGTGATGCCGTTGCCGGGCGGACCCGGCTCGACCCCGCCGTGCAGGAGCGGCTGGTCGAGCTGGTCACCACGGGCGCCGCGGCCGGGACCGTTCCGGCCTCCGTGCCACCCGGCGGCCCGCTCACCGAGCGCGAGACAGAAGTGGTCCGGCTGATGGCCGAGGGCCTGACGAACCGGCAGATCGCGGCCCGCCTGTTCGTCACGGAGGCGACGGTCAAGACCCACGTCAACAACGTGTTCGGCAAGCTCGACGTGGGTGATCGAGCGGCCGCCGTCGCGTGGGCGTTCCGGGCCGGGATCGCCACGACCTGACAGCTGCGCGTCGCTCAGATCGGTGTGTTCATTCCCGAGGCGCGCACCAGCCAGGTGAAGCCGCCCAGCCCGGACCGCTCGAGCAGCTCCGCCGCAGCACCGGTGCGCTCCAGGCCGGCGAGGTACGCCGGCGCCTCCCCGGTGTAGTGCGGAAGGTCGGCGCGCACGCCCAGCGCGGTCAGCGCCTCGCGCTGCGTCACGACGCGGTCACCCGGCTCGGTGAGCGAGTCGAACGAGACGTGCGCGGTGAGATCGCGCCCGCGGTCCGGCCGGACCGCCACCTCCCTTCCGGCGCAGTACGCTGTGAGCGACCCGGCCCGGCTCTGCTCGGGATCGGCGGCGTAGTCGATCGCCACCGCGACGCCTCGATCGACGGTGCCGGACAGCGCGCGCCAGACCTCGTCGCGGCTGCGGCCGATCTCGATCCGGTCACCCAAGGACGCTCGAGGTCGCCATCGTTCGATCCATCGGGCGTCGGCGTCGGTCAGCGGTCCGCCGATCCGCTCCGACCCGGACGGATCGACCACCAGCAGCCGTGGACCGCGTTCGGTCACGGTCGCGATGTCGAGCGGCACCACGTCGAGGAGCTCGATGGCGACCAGCAGCCCCACGACGCGGTGCGGCGGCCGGTCCTGCCACGCCACCCGGCCGGGCAGGACGTGCGGACGTGGTGCGACGTCGACGCCGACCAACGACCACCGGCGGGGAGCAGAGCTCGCGAGCCGGCCTAGCAGCTCGCCGCCGCCGGCACCCACGTCGACGATCGTGAAGCCCGCCGGAGAGCCGAGCGCGGCGTCGACCCGGTCGGCGAGCGTTCGGATCGCCTGTGCCCACACCGGGCCGGCATGGCTCGCGGTGCGAAAGTTCCGAGCCGGTGCGTCCGGGCCGAGGTAGAAGCCGCGCTCGCCGTAGAGCGCGTCGGCCATCGCGACGCGCCAATGCGCCGTGCGGTCCGCACTCACGCAGCAGACGCTACGTCGTACCCTCGTGGCGTCCGGTACCCCGGGAGCAACGAGGACTGGAACGACCAGATGCGCATCATCCTTCCGCCTGACCAGCGACCGGCCCGCCTCACCGTCGGCGTGGTCGGCGCCGGCCGGGTCGGTGCCGTGCTCGGCGCGGCTTTGGCCCGGGCGGGTCACCAGGTCGCCGCCGTGGCGGCAGTGTCCGAGGACAGTCGCAAGCGCGCCGAGGAGCTGCTCCCCGGTGCGGACGTCCTGCCGGTCGACGAGGTCGCTGCGATTGCGGAGCTGCTCGTGCTCGCGGTGCCGGATGACGCGCTGCGCGGCCTGGTCGTCGGCTTGGCCAACTCGCGCGTCGTCGGCTCCGGCGCGCTGGTCGTGCACACCAGCGGCGCCCACGGGATCGAGGTGCTCGAACCACTTACCGAGTGGGGTGCGCTGCCGCTTGCGCTGCACCCGGTCATGACGTTCACCGGTACCGATGTCGACCTGCAGCGTCTCGAGAGCACCTGCTTCGGCGTTACCACTACCGAACCGCTTCGCCCGGTCGCCGAGGCGCTGGTGATCGAGATGGGTGCCGAACCGGTATGGATCGCCGAGGACCAGCGGATCGCCTACCACGCCGGTCTGGCCTTCAGTGCGAACAACCTCGTGACCCTCGTCACCGAAGGTAGCGACCTGCTCCGGCGCTCCGGGGTCGACCACCCGCAGCGCATGCTCGGGCCGTTGCTCGGTGCGGCCCTGGACAACGCGCTTCGGCACGGTGACCGCGGGCTCACCGGTCCGGTCGCGCGCGGTGACGCCGGTACGGTCGCCGCCCATCTCTCCGCCATCCGCTCGGCTGCCCCCGAGGCGGTCGCGGCGTACGTCGAGATGTCCCGGCTGACCGCCGCACGGGCGCTCGCCGCCGGGTTGATCAGCACCGCGCAGGCCGGCGAGCTCCTGGATGTCCTGTCCGGCGAGGAGCAGCCGTGAGCGAACCGCTGCTGGTGCGAACCCGCGTCGAGCTCGCGGCGGCCCGCACCCGCATGAACGGGCGAGTCGCGGTGGTCATGACGATGGGGGCGCTGCACCGCGGCCATGTCGAGCTGATCCGTGCGGCGCGTGCCCGGGCCGACCAGGTGCTGGTCACGATCTTCGTCAACCCGCGCCAGTTCGGCGAGGGCGAGGACTTCGACCGATACCCCCGCGACCTGGCGGCCGACCTCGCACTGTGCGCCACCGAAGGCGTCGACGTCGTGTTCGCGCCGACGGTCGACGAGATCTACCCGGCGAACGAGGCGATACCTACCCGGCACGCCGGCCCGCTCGGTGCCCGGCTCGAGGGTGAGTATCGCCCCGGGCACTTCGACGGCGTGCTCACTGTCGTCGACCGGTTGCTCGAGCTGACCGACCCCGACGTCGCGGTGTTCGGTGAGAAGGACGCGCAACAGCTCGAGCTGATCCGGCGAATGGTGAGCGAGCTCGGCCGGCCGGTGGAGCTGGTCGACGTCGCGGTTGTCCGCGAAGGTGACGGGCTGGCCCGGTCGAGCCGCAACGCGTTTCTGACCCCGCCACAACGCACTGCGGCTGCTGCCTTGTTTCGTGCGCTCCGGACCGGCGCCGAGCAGGCCGGCCGTGGCGTGGATGCCGTCATGGCCGCGGCCGGGGAGGTGCTCGCCGGGGTGCCCGAGGTCGCGCTCGACTACCTTGCGTTGGTCGATGACCGGACCTGGCAGGCACCGGACGAAGACACCCGCCGGGCCCGGCTGCTGGTCGCCGCCCGGTTCGGGACGACCCGGTTGATCGACAATGTCACTGTCGATCTCGGGGTCGGCTGCGTGCGTCCCGGGGCGGCGCGCACCGATCCATCGCCCTCGGAAGGAGCCTGAGCCGTGCTGCTCGCCATTGACGTCGGCAACACCAACACCGTCCTCGGCGGGTTCGACGGCGAGCGGCTGATCGAGTCGTGGCGGATCAGAACCGACCCACGAGCGACCGCCGACGAGCTCGCGCTCCTGCTACGGGGGCTACTCGCCGACAGCGACCAGCCCGACGGCATCGCCGCATGCTCGACCGTGCCGGCCGTCCTGCACGAGCTGCGCGGCGTGTTCGCGCGCTATTACCCGGACGTGCCGGCGGTCATCGTCGAGCCCGGGGTCAAGACCGGCGTACCGCTGCTCTACGACAACCCGCGGGAGGTCGGCGCCGACCGGATCGTCAACACCCTCGCTGCCTTTCGTCTCTATGGCGGGCCCGCGATCGTCGTCGACTTCGGTACGTCGACCAACTTCGACGTGGTCAGCGAGAAGGGCGAGTTCCTGGGCGGTGTGGTCGCACCGGGCATCGAGATCTCCATCGACGCCCTCGCCGCTCGCGGGGCACGGCTGTTCAAGGTCGAGCTTGCCCGGCCGCCGGCCGTGATCGGCAAGAGCACGGTCGAGGCGCTGCAGTCCGGCATGATCTACGGCTTCGCCGGCCAGATCGACGGCCTGGTCCGGCGGATCAGCGAGGAGCTGCACGCCGAACCGGTCGTCATCGCCACCGGCGGGCTGGCGTCGCTGGTGATCGACGAGTGCGAGACCGTGACCGAGCACGAACCCGAGCTCACCTTGATCGGCCTGCGCCTGGTGTTCGAGCGCAACCGGTCGTAGCCGGTAGTCGCTAACCTCGATGATCATGACCGAATCCTCGGCACCCGACGAGTTCTCCGAACAGGAGACGGTACGTCGCGCCAAGCTCGAGCGGCTTCGCGCCGCGGGTGTCGATCCGTATCCGGTCGGCGTGCCTCGGACGACCGCGATCGCCGACCTTCGCGAACGTTTCGCCGACCTCGCCGACGACACCGCTACCGGCGAGCGGGTCGCGGTCGCCGGGCGGGTGTTGCTGAAGCGCGATGGCGGCAAGCTGTGCTTCGCGACCGTGCGGGACGGGACCGGCGAGGTGCAGGTAATGCTGTCCCTCGACCGGCTCGGTGCCGAGCGGCTGGCGGACTGGAAGCGCGACATCGACCTCGGTGACCACGTCGGTGTCGAGGGCGAGGTGATCTCCAGCCGGCGCGGTGAGCTGTCCGTCCTCGCCGACTCGTGGGCGTTGGCCAGCAAGGCGTTGCGACCGTTGCCGGCGAAGTGGCACGGCCTCGCCGACTCCGAGGCTCGGATCCGGCAGCGTTACCTGGATCTGATCGCCAACCCGGAGGAGCGCCGGCTGGTGCAGGCGCGGGGCGCGGTTCTGCACTCGTTGCGTGAGACCCTCGGCGCTCGCGGTTTTCTCGAAGTCGAGACCCCGATGCTTCAGGTGCTGCACGGCGGAGCATCCGCGCGGCCGTTCGCGACGCATCTGAACGTCTTCGACCAGCCGCGGTTCCTGCGGATCGCCATCGAGCTCTGGCTCAAGCGGCTGGTCGTGGCCGGCTTCGACCGCGTGTACGAGATCGGTCGCAACTTCCGCAACGAGGGACTGGACGCCACGCACAGTCCCGAGTTCACGATGCTCGAGGCCTATGAGGCGTACGGCGACTACGACACGATGGCCGATCTCACCCGCGCGCTGGTGCTCAACGCGGCGCGCGCCCTCGGCTCGACGGTCGTGCCGCGGGCCGGCGGCGGCGAGCTCGAGCTCGACGTTCCGTGGCGACGGCTGCCGATCTTCACCGCGGTCACCGACGCGGTCGGCGAGTCGGTAACGCCGGACACCACCACGGACGAGCTGCGCAGGGTGGCCGCCGAAAAGGGAGTCGCGCTACGCCCCGAGTGGGACGACGGCGAGATCGTGCTCGAGCTCTACGAACAGCTGGTCGAGCACACCCTGATCGAACCGACGTTCATCTGCGACTACCCGACCTCAGTCCGGCCGTTGGCGCGACCGCACCGGAAGGACCCCAGGCTGGCCGAGGCTTGGGACCTGGTGGTCAACGGGGTCGAGCTGGCGCCGGCGTACTCCGAGCTGGTCGATCCGGTGGAGCAGCGTCGCCGGCTCACCGAGCAGTCGGAAAAGGCCGCCGGCGGTGATCCCGAGGCGATGCAGCTCGACGAGGACTTCCTGCGCGCGCTGGAGTATGGCGCACCGCCGATGGGAGGACTCGGAATGGGTGTGGACCGGTTGATCATGTTGCTGACCGGATTCAATTTCCGACACGTGATCGCGTTCCCGATGGTGCGGCCGGAATAACGCATTCGGGCACATTAGTCCTGGCCTCGGGTAACCATTCTGATTTTGGTGCGCTAGCGTTCGCGATTACGCGCATCCGAAGGAGAATGCAACGATGGCTCAGCGATTTCAGGTCTTGCTGGTCTGTGACCTGCATGGTGATGACACGGCGGGTGTCGAGACGATTCGCTTCGGCGTCGACGGCACCGGCTACGAGATCGACGTTTGCGAGCAGCACGCCGGCAAGTTGCGTGACGCGTTCGCGCCGTACGTCGCTGCCGGTCGGCGGGCCGGCCGTGGCGGTGCGGCGGCACGTGGACGCCGGCGCGGTGCTCGCGGGTCGGCCGGTGTCGATCCGGCGGCGGTTCGCGCATGGGCGCGCGATCACAAGATCAAAGTGAGCGAGCGCGGCCGGATCAGTGCCGACGTGCTCGCGCGGTACACCGCAGCGAAGAAGTGAGCTGACCCGACACAGCGTCGAACAATCCGATTCCGCCAAGGGCTGAACCGGAATGGCCGACCGGCCGATGAGGTTGTAACTCGCGTAGCGGGATCCGGATAGCCGCCGTCCGAGACGGTGCGCCCGGGCTAGCATGCGGGGAGAGGACAAGCGGGTTCCCCCGCGCCGCTTCGGCCGAGGAGCAGGCATGTTTGAACGGTTCACCGATCGCGCACGGCGCGTGGTTGTCCTGGCACAAGAAGAAGCCAGGATGCTCAACCACAACTACATCGGCACCGAGCACATCCTTCTCGGCTTGATCCACGAGGGCGAGGGCGTCGCGGCCAAGGCGCTCGAGTCACTCGGCATTTCCCTCGAAGGCGTGCGTCAGCAGGTCGAAGAGATCATCGGTCAGGGTCAGCAGGCACCGAGTGGTCACATCCCGTTCACGCCGCGCGCCAAGAAGGTCCTTGAGCTCAGCCTGCGCGAAGCATTGCAACTTGGTCACAATTACATCGGCACCGAGCACATCCTGCTCGGCCTGATCCGCGAGGGTGAGGGCGTCGCGGCGCAGGTCCTCGTCAAGCTCGGCGCCGACCTCAACCGGGTCCGTCAACAGGTCATCCAGCTGCTCTCCGGCTACCAGGGCAAGGAGCCGGTCGCGCCGGGCACCGCCGGTGAAGGCACCCCGAGCACGAGCCTGGTGCTCGACCAGTTCGGGCGCAACCTGACCCAGGCCGCGCGCGAAGGCAAGCTCGATCCGGTGATCGGCCGGGAGAAGGAAATCGAGCGGGTCATGCAGGTGCTGTCCCGGCGGACCAAGAACAATCCGGTGCTGATCGGTGAGCCCGGTGTCGGCAAAACGGCCGTCGTGGAAGGCCTCGCGCAGGCAATTGTGAAGGCGGAGGTTCCGGAGAACCTCAAGGACAAGCAGCTCTACACCCTCGATCTCGGCGCACTGGTCGCCGGCAGCCGCTATCGCGGTGATTTCGAAGAGCGGCTGAAGAAGGTGCTGAAAGAGATTCGCACTCGCGGCGACATCATCCTGTTCATCGACGAGATCCACACGCTGGTCGGTGCCGGGGCCGCTGAAGGTGCAATCGACGCCGCCAGCATTCTCAAGCCGATGTTGGCGCGCGGGGAGCTTCAGACGATCGGCGCCACCACGGTGGAGGAGTACCGCAAGTACCTCGAGAAGGACGCGGCACTCGAGCGGCGCTTCCAGCCGATCCAGGTGGGTGAGCCTTCGCTCGCCCACACGATCGAGATCCTCAAGGGCCTTCGGGACCGTTACGAGGCGCACCACCGGGTGTCGATCACGGACGCCGCGTTGGTCGCGGCCGCGACGCTCGCCGACCGCTACATCTCCGACCGGTTCCTTCCCGACAAGGCCATCGACCTGATCGACGAGGCCGGGTCGCGGATGCGGATCCGCCGGATGACCGCACCCCCGGACCTGCGGGAGTTCGACGAGCGGATTGCCGCGGTGCGCCGGGAGAAGGAAAGCGCGATCGACGCGCAGGACTTCGAGAAGGCGGCCTCGCTTCGCGACCGCGAGAAGACGCTGTTGTCGCAGAAGGCCGACCGTGAGCGCGAATGGAAGGCCGGCGACATGGACGTCGTCGCCGAGGTGAGCGACGAGGAGATTGCCGAGGTCCTCGCGACCTGGACCGGCATCCCGGTGTTCAAGCTGACCGAGGAAGAGACCGCCCGGCTGCTCCGTATGGAAGAGGAGCTGCACAAGCGGGTCATCGGCCAGGACCAGGCAGTGAAGGCGGTGTCGCAGGCGATCCGTCGTACCCGCGCCGGCCTGAAGGACCCCAAGCGGCCGGGTGGCTCGTTCATCTTCGCCGGCCCGTCCGGCGTCGGGAAGACCGAGCTGTCGAAGACCCTCGCCGAGTTCCTCTTCGGCGACGAGGACGCGCTGATCCAGCTCGACATGAGCGAGTTCATGGAGAAGCACAGCGTGTCGCGTCTGGTCGGCTCACCTCCCGGCTACGTCGGTTATGAAGAGGGTGGTCAGCTCACCGAGCGGGTGCGGCGCAAGCCGTTCTCGGTGGTGCTCTTCGACGAGGTCGAGAAGGCGCACCCGGACGTGTTCAACACGTTGCTGCAGGTGCTCGAGGACGGCCGGCTTACCGACTCGCAGGGTCGCACCGTCGACTTCAAGAACACCGTGATCATCATGACCACGAACCTCGGCACGCGTGACATCGCCAAAGGGCTGAACCTCGGCTTCTCCGCCGGTGACCACGAGGCGAACAACTACGAGCGCATGCGACTGAAGGTCAACGAGGAGCTCAAGCAGCACTTCAAGCCTGAGTTCCTCAACCGGGTGGACGACACGATCGTGTTCCACCAGCTGAGCGAGGACGACATCGTCACGATCGTCGACCTCATGATCAGCCGGGTGGATGCCGCGATGAAGAACCGCGACATGGCGATCGAGATGACCGCGGACGCGAAGCGGGTGCTCGCCAAGAAGGGCTACGACCCGGTGCTCGGCGCGCGGCCGCTGCGGCGAACCATCCAGCGCGAGATCGAGGACATGCTCTCGGAGAAGATCCTCTACGGCGAGCTGACCGCGGGCCAGATCGTCGTCGTCGATGTCGAAAGCGATGATGACGGAGACCGGTTCGTCTTCCGCGGCGAGGCCAAGCCGGTAGCGCCGGATGCCCTTCCGGTCGAGACGGTGGCGCCGGGCGCGGCCGGCGGCGCGGCTGCCGACGCACCCGCTGCCGAGGGCTAAGCGCCCGACGACTCCCGTCGGTCCGCCGCCTCGATTGCGGCGAGCATGGTTGTGACGTGGTCGCTGAACACCCCGTCGAGGCCGAGGCGCAGCGCGTGGTCGAGTGATGCACGGCGCTGAGCGTCGTAACCGAATGCCCGCATCCCGAGCGCGTGCGCCTCGTCGACGATGGCTCGCGTCCACCACGGCCAACGCGCGTTGACCGCTTCGGCGCCCGCGCGCCGAGCAGCGGCGAAGGCGGCGCGTCGCCGTCGCGAGCGAAGCACGTTGCCGCGGATCGTGACGGCGCGGTGCCCGGCGCCGAGCCCGGTGACGTACGCCGGATCCGGCGTCACGACCCACAGCCGGCTCGTGGCGGCGTACTGCTGCGCGACGCGGACCACTGCTTCGGCGATCTCCGGCGCTTTCACGTCGATCGCGAGATCGAAGTCGACTCCGCACGCGGCGTAAAGCTCGTCGAGCGTCGGGATGTGCCCGGGAAGCTCACTGCGCTCCAGGTCGCGGATCCGCCGTCGATCCGGGTGCGGGCCGAGCCCGTCGTGGTCGAGAACCACCAGCCCGTCGCGGGTGACCCAGGCGTCGGACTCGAGGCCACGCGCTCCCGCTGCCAGCGCCGCCGCGAACGACGCCAGTGTGTTGTCGGGGCCCGGCGCCCCGCCGCGATGGGCGAACCCGTAACGCACGGTCAGGCCGGTAGCCGATAGGCACCGGTGTCGGTGGCCTGCACGAGTCCGTCGGCGAGCAGCCCGGCGAGCGCGCGCTCCCGCTGGACGTCGTCGTCCCACACCGCATCGAGCTCGTTGCGAGCGACGCTCCCTTCGGCGTCGCGGAGTACGGCGAGCAGCCGGCCACGCACCTGCCGGTCGGTGCCGGCGTAGCGCTGGACCGCTCTGCGCCGCTGGGCCGGCGGCCGGCCGGCCTGCCACCACCGACACGAAGCGACCACCGGGCACTCGGTGCACCGCGGCGTGCGGGCCGTGCAGATCAGCGCGCCGAGTTCCATCACGGCTACGGCATGGTGCGCCGCGTCGCCCGGCGGGATCAGCGCTCGTGCACGCCGGAGCTCGGATGCGGTGGGCGCGCTACCGGGCGCATCTGCGGTTGCGTCGAAGACCCTGGCGAGCACGCGCCGGACGTTCGTGTCGAGGACCGCGTGGTGCGCACCGAAGCCGAACGCGGCGACCGCCGCCGCGGTGTAGGTCCCGACGCCGGGCAGCGCCAGCAGGTCGTCGTACGCCGAAGGCACGCTTCCGCCATGCTGCTCGACGATTGCGACCGCCGCCGCGTGCAGGCGGAGCGCGCGGCGCGGGTAGCCGAGGCGTCCCCACGCGCGTACCGCCTCGCCCGGCGAGTCGGCGGCGAGTGCGGCGGGCGTCGGCCAGCGCGCCATCCACTCGCCCCACGCGGGCAGGACGCGGGATACCGGCGTCTGCTGAAGCATGATCTCGCTGACCAGAACGCCCCACGGGCTGCGATGCGGCCCGCGCCACGGCAGGTCGCGCGCGTTGGCGTCGTACCACTGACCAACCGCTGCGGCGAATGACACGTCATTCATGACGGTCGGTGAGTCTGTCACGCCAAGGCAAAGGAATCTGCCCGTGGGACCTACGATCAGCCACGTGAGCACCGTGTTGCGGCCGGTGGGACCGAACGCGCCGTGGGTGTACTGGATCCGGCGGATCGTGCTTCTCGCGGTGATCGTGCTCGTCGTCGTTCTGATCGTCGCGCTGTTGCCGAGCGGCGGCTCGCCCAAGCCGGCCGCGTCTCACCATCACAACTCGCCCGGCCCGTCGCAGACGCCGACCACGACCGCACTCGCACTGTGCGACCCGAGCGTGGTCACGCTCGCACTCGGCACGGACAGCGACACCTACCACGCCGGTGACTCCCCGAAGCTGTCCGGCGTGTTCAGCAACCCGTCGACGACCGCGTGCAAGATCGTCGCCAGCCCGGCGAAGCAGGTATGGCGGGTCATGTCGGGGACGGACCTGATCTGGACCACGAAGGGCTGCGCGAGCGCGGTCACGGGGCGCACGATCAAGCTCGAACCGGGAGCCACGAAGACGATCTCGATCGTCTGGGACGGCCGGCGGATCGATCCTGGTTGCACGGCGGGCGCGACCGCGCTGCCCGGCGAGTATGTCCTGCACGCGAAGATTGCCGGAATCACCGGCAAGATCGCCGTCTTCCACGTGACCTCATAGCGTGCATCGGTGCCGAACCGGACGAATCCGGCGCCAGGCGTGCTCAAGCACCTTCGGTCCTGCGACGACACCACAGGAGTGAGCGCGCAGCCGGAGAGCCCTGCTCCGGTCACGGTCGTCGTCGTCGACGACTCGGAGACCCAGCGCCGCTTCATCCGCACGGCGCTGGAAGCCGATCCCCTGCTCGAGCTGGTCGGCGAGGCCCGCACCGGCCGCGATGCGGTAGCGCTGGTCGAGCGGCTGCGACCCTCCGCGGTGCTGATGGACCTGCACCTGCCAGTGATGGACGGCATCCAGGCGATCGAGCGGATCATGGCGACCCGGCCGACACCGATCGTCGTGTACTCGTCGTTCGTCGACGGCGTCGACCGCGACAACGCGGCATCGGCGTACTCGGCGGGCGCGGTCGACGTGATCGCGAAACCCGGGCCGCACGACAGCGACCGGCTCGAGTCCTACGCCGAAGCGCTCTGCCGGCGGCTCAAGATCGCCGGGCGGGTCCGGGTCATCACGCATCCACGGGGTCGGCTCGGGATGTCGGGGTCGGCGTTGACCACGCTTCGTCTCAACCCGGCCGCGGACGGCACTGGTGCCGGGCACGGCTCGGGGCGGGCGCCGGCGCGATCCGCGCGACCGCGCAAGCCGGCGGTCGACCCAGCGGAGCTGCGCGCGGTCAAGGTGCTGGCGGTCGGTGCGTCGACCGGCGGCCCGCAGGCACTCGCCACCCTGCTGTCGGGGCTGTCCCGCGACACAGCGGCCGCGATCGTGGTGGTCCAGCACATGGCCGACGGCTTCATGGAGGGGCTGGCCAGCTGGCTCGACGACATCTGCCCGCTGCCGGTGGTCCTCGGTGAGCATGGCAAGCGGATGAGCCCAGGAACCATCACGCTCGCCCCGAGCGGGCGCAACCTCGTCGTCCACGATCGCCTACGGATCACGACGCACGAACCCGAACCCGGGCAGTATCACGTGCCCGGGATCGACGTGACCTTCTCCTCGGTCGCCCAGGCATACGGCGCCGCGTCTGTGGGCGTGCTGCTCACCGGGATGGGGCGTGACGGTGCCCGTGGTCTGAAGCGGATGCGCGACCATGGCGCGCTGACCCTCGTCCAGGACGAGTCCACGAGCGCGGTGTACGGGATGCCGGCCGCGGCCATGTCAGCGGGCGCCGTCGACCTGCAACTGCCGCTGCCGGAGATCTGCTCGGCGGTGTACCGACTGCTCGAGACCGGCGAGCTCGAGTCGGCGGAGGGCTCGGCATGAGCCGCCCGGCGCTCACCGACGAGCAGTTCGCCTCGATCGCGAGCCTGCTCCACGACGCCGCCGGGCTGACCTTCGACGAGTCCCGGCGCGACTCCCTGACCTTCTCGGTCGCCGAGCGCATGGCGGCGACCGGGTGCGCGGATGTCGCGGCGTACCTCGCGCTGTTGATCAGCTCCGGCGGGGCGCAGGAACGCCAGGCGCTGCTGGACGAGGTCACGATCCCGGAGACCCACTTCTTCAGGAACCCGCCACAGGTGCGAGCACTGCGCACCTACGTCCTGCCCGAGCTGCTCCGGCAGGCGGCCGCGGGGCGCCGGCTGCGGATCTGGAGCGCGGGCTGCTCGACCGGTGAAGAGGCCTACACGATCGCGATCATGATCCGCGAGCTGCTGCCGGCCGGCGCCGACTGGGACGTGAAGGTCATCGCCACGGACGTCTCCACGCGGGCGCTCGCGACGGCCAGCACCGCGCACTACAACGAGCGCTCGTTCGTCATGACCGACCCGCTCGACCTGGCCCGCTGGTTCGTCCTCGACACGGTGCAGGGCTCGTGGGTCGTGCGCGACGAGGTGCGGGAGCTCGTGGAGTTCAAGCACCACAACCTGGTCACCGACCAGCCGCAGCTCGACCTCGACCAGGTCGATCTCATCCTCTGCCGCAACGTGACCATCTACTTCGACCGCGAGACCACTCGTCGCCTGATGAAGCGGCTGCACGACCGGCTGCGCGACGGCGGCTACCTGTTCCTCGGGCACGCCGAGACCCTTTGGCAGATCAGCGACGACTTCTCGCTGGTGTCGCTCGGCGACGCGTTCGTGTACCGGCGGCTCGAGACGGCGCCCGATGGCGAGCGGCGGCGCTGGGTGTTGCGCGACCGGCGCACCGAGGACGAGCTGCGGCCGACCCGGACCGATCGCCGCCGCGCTACCCCCGATCGTCGAGGCGGGGCCGCAGAGGATTCGCGCGCGCCCGACGCAAGCGCTGCCCTCGAGCCGCCCGCTCCGACCCGGGACCCGCTGGACGCGGTCCGCGGGGCGATTGCCCAGGGCCGGTACGCCGAGGCGGCCGACCTCGCCGAAGAGGTCGTCAGCGCCACACCGCTGTGGGCACAGGCGTACTACCTGCACGGGGTCGCACTAACCAATCTCGGTCGCGATGCCGATGCTTTGGTCGTGCTGCGCAAAGCCGTGTATCTCGACGCGGAGCACGGGTTCGCCCACTTCATGCTCGGCGGCGCGCTCGAGCGCCTCGACGAGCCGGTCGCGGCGTCACGGTCGTATCGCGCGGCGGCACGAACCCTCGGGCGGCGCCCGGTCGACGGCGTCGCTGGCGAGCTGGGTGGCCGCAGCGTCGCCGAGCTCGCGGCGCTGTGCGAGGACCTGGCCGAGCGGGCCGAGCAGGCGTCACGAGCTCAGGAGCGGTCGTCGTGACGCCCGGCTACGTGCTGTTCCGGGTGGGCGAGCGAAGCTTCGCGTTCTCGCTGTCCGAGACCCGCGAGATCGTGCGGCTCACCGGCATCGAACGGCTGCCGGGGACCCGACCGCCACTCGTCGGCGTGATCATGCTGCGGGGAACCCCGCTGCCGGTGCTCGACCTGCGCGGTGCGAACGCCGCCGACGACCACGGCGACGTGCTCGTCATGGAGGTCAACGGTGACCTGGTCGGCATCGCCGTCGACGCGGTTCTCGCCGTTCTCGCCGCGAAGGACCTGCCCGAGGCCGACGAGGCCCCCGCCAAGGCGCTTCCGTCGTACGTCATCGGTCTGCGACGAAGTGCGAGCGGTCCGGTCCTGCTGGTCGATCTGCAGCGGATGCTGGACATCGTCGCCGAAGGGTGGAGCGACTCGCTTCCCGGTTCGGGCTCGATCCTCGCGTCCTGAGACAGGGTCAGACGTAGCGCTCGAGGATCGACGACTCGGCCAGGCGCGACAAGCCCTCCCGCACCGATCGGGCCCGGCTGTCACCGACGCCCTCGACCAGCTGCAGGTCGTCGATCGACGCGGCGAGCAGCTTCTGCAGGCCGCCGAAGTGGTCGACCAGGCGGTCCACCACCGCGCTGGGCAGCCGCGGAACCCGGGCCAGCAGGCGGTAGCCGCGTGGGGACACCGCATTGTCGAGCACGTCCGGGCTGGTGCCCAGGCCGCAGACCCGCGCGATCACCGCAGGATCCAGCAGGTCGGTCGAGGACAGGTTGTCGAGCTCCGAACGGACATCGACGACTGTCCGCGGCTTGCGGCCGTGCTGTGTCGGCAGATAGTCGCGGATGATCAGGTCGCGCTCGAGCGGTACGCCGGCCATCAGCTCGTCGAGCTGGAGCGCCAGCAGCCGGCCATCGGTGCCGAGCTCGACGACGTACCCGTCGATCTCGGAGGCGATGCGGAGCACCATCTCCAGCCGCTGGGTGACGGCGACCGCGTCGCGTATGGTCACGAGGTCCTCGATCTCGAGCGCCGACAGCGTGCCGTTGACCTCGTCGAGGCGCATCTTGTACCGCTCGAGCGTGGCGAGCGCCTGGTTGGCGCGGGACAGGATCGCTGCGGAGTTGTCGAGCACGTAGCGGCGGCTGTCGAGGTAGAGCGCGATGATGCGCATCGACTGGCTCACGCTGATGACCGGATAGCCGGTCTGCTTCGCCACCCGTTCCGCCGTACGGTGCCGGGTGCCCGACTCGTCGGTCGGGATGGTCGGATCCGGCACCAGATGCGTCGCCGCCCATACGATCCGGCTGAGCGAGTCGTCGAGGACGATCGCGCCGTCCATCTTTGCCAGCTCGCGAAGCCGCGTCGATGACAGCTCGACGTCGAGCGGGAATCCGCCGGTGCACAACGACTCGACCGTCTTGTCGTAGCCGAGAACGATCAGGGCACCGGTGTGGCCGCGAAGGATCCGCTCGAGACCGTCGCGGAGCTGGGTGCCCGGCGCGACCCTGGCGAGAGTCGCGCGCAGCTGTTCACCGTCGGGTCGCTCGGAGGTTGCCACCGGACTCCTCGTCGCCGCACTCGATGAAGGCGCCTTGAGTCTACGGGCGCGCGCGGACCGCGCTGATCACCGAGCGATCACGATGCTGTGGGTTTCCCGTGGATTGCCTAGGCGGGCCGACGAGGCGTTGCCGACGCGCGTCGCACCGCATCGGCGAGATCACCGGCCTCGATCACGTTCAGCGCTCCGTGCGCGCTGCCGCACCCGCGTGGCACCAGTGCGGTCGTGAAGCCGAGCCGGGCCGCCTCCGCGAGCCGGGCCCGGATCGCCGACACGGGCCGAAGCTCCCCGGCCAGACCGACCTCGCCGATCGCCACGACACCCGGTCCGATCGCCTGGTCACGCAGCGACCCGGCGATCGCGAGCGCCAGCGCGAGATCGGCGGCCGGCTCCGCGAGGCGCACCCCGCCCACGGTCGCCGCGTAGACCTCCCGGCGGGCGAGCTTCAAACCCAGCCGACGTTCCAGCACGGCGAGCAGCATCGCGATCCGTTGCGCATCGAGCCCGCTGGTTGCCCGCCGCGGCGTGGTCGGCTGCTCCTCGCCGACCAGTGCCTGGACCTCGGTGACCAACGCCCGCCGGCCCTCCATGGTGACGGTCACGCAGGTGCCGGACACCGGCTCGGCGCCGTGCGCGAGGAACAGGCCGGACGGGTCCGGCAGCCCGACGATGCCGTCGTCGCGCAGGTCGAAGCAGCCCACCTCGTCGGCCGGGCCGAAGCGGTTCTTCACGGTGCGCACCAGGCGCAGCCTCGAGTGCCGATCTCCTTCGAACGAGAGCACGACGTCGACGAGGTGCTCGAGGGTGCGCGGCCCGGCGATCGCGCCGTCCTTGGTCACGTGTCCGACCAGGAGCACCGCGATGCCCCTGGACTTCGCGAGCTTGATCAGCGAGCTGGCCACCTCGCGCACTTGAGCGACACCACCGGCCGAGCCGTCGACGCCGGCCGAGGCGATGGTCTGCACCGAGTCGACGATCAGCACTGCGGGGGAGACCGCATCGACGTGACCGAGCACTGCGGCCAGGTCGGTCTCGGCGGCGAGGTAGAGGTTGTCGGCAAGCGCCTTGATCCGACCGGCCCGCATCCGGACCTGGGCGGCCGACTCCTCGCCGGTGACCAGCAGGCAGGTCGATCCGCCGGCAGCGATCCGCGCGGCCGCGCTCACCAGCAACGTCGACTTGCCGACCCCGGGCTCGCCGGCGACCAGCACCACAGAGCCGGGAACCAGCCCGCCGCCCAGCACTCGGTCCAGCTCGGGCTCGCCGGTCGGGCGGTGCTGCGCGTCTTGCCCCCGCACCTGCGCGATCGGAAGCGCTGCCGCCGTGACCGGCCCGGCGACGACCGACAGGCCGGGCCGGGCGCCGACCTCGGTGACCGTGCCCCACGCCTGGCACTCCGGGCAGCGACCGACCCAGCGCACGACCTCGACGCCGCACTCCTCGCAGCGGTACGCCGGACGCGCGGCCTTGGCGGTCTTCGTAGCCATCGCCGGTGACGCTAGAGCGGGGCTACGACGCTTTCCCGCACCGACGCGCCGCTGTGGACGGCGGTCAGGCGGGGTCGGCGGGGTGGGGAGCGACGCGCGCGGCGAGCGCCTCCTCGCAGAACCCGACCAGGACGTCGTACGCCGCCTGGCCGAGCAGCTCGACGAGCTCGGCCTGGTAGCCCAGGTAGAGCGGCTCGGCCGCTACGTGCGCCTCGGTCGCGCCGGTGCACCACCAGTCGAGGTCGTGACCGCCGGCGCCCCAACCGCGCCGGTCGTACTCGCCGATCGTCGTGACCAGGACCTCTGTGTCGTCGGGTCGCTTGACCCGGTCGTAGCTGCGGCGGATCGGCAGCTGCCAGCAGACATCCGGCTTGGTCTCGAGCGGGTGGCGGCCGGTGTTGAGCGCGTGCAGGTGCAGGGCGCAGCCCGCGCCGGCGGCAAAGCCCGGACGGTTGAGGAAGATGCACGCGTCGTTGTGCCGGCGGGTCCGGCGGCTGCCGTCCTCGACCTCGCTGATCCCGAGCTTCAAGCCCTGCTTGCGGTACTGCCACTCCTCCGCGGTGAGCTCCTTCGCGAACTTGCGAACCCGCTTCTCATCGCCCTTGTCCGAGTAGTAGGCGCCGTGCGAGCAGCACCCGTCGTCCGGCCGCTCGGCCAGGATTCCCTTGCAACCGCTGCCGTAGATGCAGGTCCATCGCGACAGCAACCAGGTGAGGTCGCACCGGAAGACCTGGTCGGCGTCGGCAGGATCGACGAACTCGATCCACTGGCGGGGAAAGTTCAGGTCGACCTCGGGCACCCGCCAACTGTAGTGACCTGCATACCCTCGCTCCGTGGCGGTCGTGCAGGTCCCGGACGCGAAGGTGGTGCTGTCGACGGCATCGGTCTATCCCGAGTCGACGGCCACGGCCTTCGAGCTGGCGGCCCGGCTCGGGTACGACGGCATCGAGGTCATGGTCTGGACCGATCCGATCAGCCAGGACATCGACGCGCTGCGCCACCTGGTCGACTACCACGGAATTCCGGTGGCTGCGGTGCACTCGCCGTGCCTGATCGTGACGCAGCGGGTCTGGGGGACCGAGCCTTGGGGCAAGCTGGTGCGCGCCCGCGAGGCCGCGGAGGCACTCGGCGCCTCGACCGTCGTGGTCCACCCGCCGTTTCGCTGGCAGCGGGAGTACGCCCGCGAGTTCGTCGGTGGCCTCGAGCGGATGGCCGGCGAGACCGATGTGCGGTTCGCGGTCGAGAACATGTTTCCCCTGCGGGCCCGCGGGCGGTCCGTGGTCGCCTACTCGCCGGACTACGACCCGAGCGAGGAGGACTTCCGGCACTTCACCCTCGACCTGTCGCACACCTCGGTCGCGCAGAACGACGCCTTGGACATGGCCGAGCGGATGGGCGACCGGCTCGCCCACGTCCACATCGCCGACGGGCTGGGCACTGCTCGGGACGAGCACCTCGTCCCTGGCCGCGGCGATCAACCGTGCGCCGAGCTGCTCGAGCGCCTCGCCGCCCACGGCTTCGCCGGTCACGTGGTTGTCGAGATCAACACCCGGCGGGCCGAGTCGCGGGCCGACCGCGAAACCGACCTGGCCGAAGCACTCGCTTACACGCGCCTGCACTTCGCTGCACCGGCGGCCGTGAGTGAGTGAGGCGGACGACTTCGGCCGGCGGTTCGGAACCGTCGCCGACCAGTACGACGAAGCCCGGCCGAGCTATCCGGACGAGGTGTTCGACGCGCTCGACGACGTGATCGGTGGTCTCGCCGGCTGCTTGATCGTGGATCTCGCCGCCGGTACGGGGCTGCAGACCCGCACGCTCGTGGCCCGTGGCGCCCACGTCATTGCGGTCGATGCGGACCACGCGATGCTGATGCGCCTGCGGTCGCGCAGCCCGGATGTTCCCGCCGTCGTCGGGCGGAGCGAGCGGCTGCCACTGCGCGACGGAGTCGCCGACGTCGTGACGTGCGCGACCGCATGGCAGTGGTTGCCCACGGACGAGACGACTGCCGAGGTCGCTCGGGTGCTGCGACCCGGTGGCCATCTTGCGCTGTGGTGGGCGGTCAGCCCGTTCGGCGACGGCATCGAGTGGGAGGACGCGCAGAGCGCCGTCATCGAGCGCTGGGACCAGGAGTACGGCGCACGTCCGGACCCGCCCGGATCGCGACCGAGCGACGCGGTCGACGACCTTCGCGCCCGCGGTGTCGACGTCGTGTTCGTGAGGGAGTTCGCGTGGACCAGATCGGTGACGCGCGCGGAGCACCTGCGCACCATCGCGACCTACTCACCCCAGCTGGCCCGCCCCGAGGATGAGCGTCGGGCGCTGCTGGCCGAGATCGACGCGGCGCTCGCACCCTGGCCGGTCGTCGACCAGCGGTGGTGGGGACCGCTCGTCGTCGCACGCTTCTGAGCGCGCGCCCCGTACGCTCGGCACTGTGTTGCGGTCGGGCATGCGTGCGGCGTTGATGGCCGCGTCCCGTCGCGACGGAGTCCGCCGGGTGGTCGAGCACGCTCCCGTGTCGCGGCGGGTCGTGAAGCGGTTCGTCCCCGGATCCTCGGTTGACGACGCCGTCCGCGCGACCCGTGAGCTGGTCGATGCCGGCCTTTGGGTCTCCCTCGACTATCTCGGCGAGGACATCACCGAGGTCGCGCAGGCGAAGGCGACCGCGGCGGCGTACCTCACCCTGCTTGACGAGCTCGCCGCCGCGGGTCTCGCCGCGAAGGCCGAGGTCTCGGTCAAGCTGTCCGCGATCGGCCAAGCACTCGATCGCTCGCTCGCCGTGGACAACGCGCGCGAGATCTGTGCCGCCGCCCAGTCCGCCGGAACCACGGTGACGCTCGACGCCGAGGACCACACGACGACCGACGGCACGCTCGACGTGCTACGTGAGCTGCGCACGGACTTCCCGTCGGTCGGTGGGGTGCTGCAGGCCTACCTGCGCCGCACCGAGGCCGACTGCCGTGACCTGGCCGGCGCCGGGTCGCGGATCCGGCTGTGCAAGGGCGCGTACGACGAGCCGGAGTCGGTCGCGTACAAACGCCGCGCCGAGGTCGACGCGTCCTATGTGCGATGCCTGCGCGCGCTGCTCGAGGGCGACGGCTACCCGATGATCGCGACCCACGACCCGGCGATGGTGTCGGCCGCGACCGACATCATCGACGAGAACCGACGACCGGCCGACGGCTACGAGTTCCAGATGCTCTACGGGATCCGTCCCGACGAGCAGCAGCGGCTCGCTCGCGAGGGCCGCATCATGCGGGTCTACATCCCGTACGGCGACGAGTGGTACGGCTATCTCGTCCGCCGCCTCGCCGAGCGCCCGGCCAACGTCAAGTTCTTCCTGCGCTCCCTCGCGTCGCGACGGTAGCGGGCCCCGCGAACCCGACGACGAGCTCCGATCGGCGTGGCCCGCGCCGTGGGACGATGGCGGCATGGGCGAGACGGTGGCCGTGCTGGGTGCGGGCAAGATGGGCGAGGCGCTGCTGACCGCGATGCTGCGCTCCGGGCGGGCCGCCCCGAGCCTGCTGTTCACCGAGCGGCATCCGGACCGGGCCGCCGACATCAGCGCGCGGCTCGGCGTCGAGGCGGTCACGACGACGCAGGCGGCCGAGCGTGCGGACACGTTGCTGGTCGCGGTGAAGCCGCAAGAGACCCAGGCGCTTCTCGACGATCTCGTGCCCGCAGTCACCGCGCGCAACCTGGTCATCTCGATCGTGGCGGGGATCCCGACGTCGACCTTCGAGAAGCGGTTGGCCGAGGGCACGCCGGTCGTGCGGGTGATGAGCAACACCCCGGTGTTCGTCGACGAGGCCATGAGCGCGATCTCGGCGGGCGCCCACGCCGGTGAAGAGCACCTGCAGCGCACCGAGGACCTGCTTCGGCCGGTCGGCAAGGTGATCCGGCTGCCCGAGTCGCAGCTCGATGCCGTGACCGCCCTGTCGGGCAGTGGCCCGGCGTACTTCTTCTACCTGGTCGAGGCGATGATCGACGCCGGCATCCTGCTCGGCCTGCCGCGGGCGATCGCGGCAGAGCTGATCGTGCAGACCGCGTACGGTTCGGCGGTCATGCTGCGAGAGTCCGGCGAACATCCGGTCCAGCTGCGCGAGGCCGTGACCAGCCCGGGCGGTACGACGATCGCGGCGATCCGCGAGCTGGAGAACCACGGCGTGCGAGCGGCGCTGCTCTCCGCTCTCGAAGCGGCGCGCGACCGCTCCCAGGAGCTGGCCGCCGGGGCGGGATAGGCGATGGGCTGCACGGTTGCGGCGCCTTGGGACCGCCGGCTGCTCGACTACGACTTCGGCCCGGCGCATCCGCTGGCGCCGGTGCGGGTCGAGCTGACGATGGCGCTCGCCGAGGAGCTCGGCGTGCTCGACCGGGTCGACGTCCTGGAGTTCGAGGCCGCGACGGACGAGCTGCTCCAGCTCGTGCACCGGCCGGACTACCTCGATGCGGTGCGGCGGGCCGGAGAGACGTTGCGGCCGGACCCGGCGCACGGGCTCGGCACGGCGGACGACCCGGTGTTCGCCGGCATGCACGAGGCGAGCGCGCTCGTCGCGGGCGCGTCCGTTGCCGCCGCCCGCTCGGTGCACTCGGGCACGCACGACCACGGGGTGAGCGTGTCGGGCGGGCTGCACCATGCGATGCCTGATCGGGCGTCGGGTTTCTGCGTCTACAACGACCCGGCGATCGCGATCGCATGGCTGTTGTCCCAAGGCGTCGAGAGGGTCGCCTACGTCGACATCGATGTTCACCACGGGGACGGGGTGCAGGCGGTCTTCTGGGACGACCCCCGGGTGCTGACCATCAGCCTGCACGAGAGCGGTCGCACGCTGTTCCCGGGGACCGGTGCGGCTTCCGAGGTGGGCGGGCCGAGCGCGCGAGGTACGGCGATCAACATCCCGTTCGAGCCGGGCACCCGGGACGTCGCGTGGCACGGCGCGTTCGACGCCGTCGTCCCGGAGGCGGTCCGCGAGTTCGCCCCCGACTACCTGGTCACGCAGCACGGCTGCGACACCCATGCGCTCGACCCGCTGGCGAACCTGCTGCTCACGGTCGACGGGCAATGGTTGGCCCATGCGAAGCTGCACGACCTCGCCCACGAGGTTTGCGGTGGCCGCTGGCTCGCGCACGGCGGCGGCGGTTACGAGCTCGTGCAGGTCGTGCCGCGCACCTGGACGCACCTGCTCGCGATCGCGACCGGCGCCCCGGTCGATCCTGAGACGCCGACGCCGGAACCCTGGCGGGAGTTCGTCAAGCGCCGGACCGGCGAGCACGCCCCGATCAGGATGACCGATCGGCCGCCCACGGCGAGCGGAGCATGAGCGCCATGACGCTGTCCGGTGCCATGGCCCGCGCGGCCGCGGCGGCGATCGCCGCGGTCGGCCTGACCGCCTGCGCGGTCACCAGCGTGCACGGCTCCGCGCCGCCTCCCGTCGTACGCAGCACGGGCCCGGCGCAGACCGCTCCGGCGGGTTCGATCAAGACCGGCGGGGCGGCGAGCGGGTCGGTCGCCGTACGAATCTCCGCGGTCGGCGACACCATGCTCGGCAACACGCCGGACCTCCCGCCGGACCCCGGGGCCTACCTCTCGGATGTCGACAAGCCGCTCAAGTGGCACGCGCAGATCGTCTTCGGCAACCTCGAGGGGACGCTGACCGATGTCACCCACGGCAAGTGCGCCCACAACGGCGGCGACTGCTTCGCCTTCCGCGATCCGCCGCACTACGCCCGCTACCTCGCCGCCGACGGCTTCACCGTGCTCAACGACGCCAACAACCACTCGCACGACTTCGGCCAGGCCGGCCTCGACCAGACCATCCGGGCCATCCACCACGCGGGGATGCAGCAGACCGGCCTGGTGGGCGAGGTCACCGTCGTGCACACGGGTACGACGAAGGTGGCGTTCGTCGCTTTTTGCGCCGTATCCCAACACCGCCGATCTGCTGCACCTCAAAGCCGCCGCGCGGCTGATCCGCCGGGCCCGCCACGAGGCGCGGATCGTCGTGGTCTACATGCACGCCGGCGCGGAGGGCGCCGACGCCGACCACGTGACGGGGCACGAGGAGTACTACGTCGGCGAGGACCGGGGCAACCCGGAGAAGTTCGCGCACATGGCGGTGCGCAACGGTGCGAGCCTGGTGATCGCGAGTGGCCCACACGTGCTGCGGGGGATGGAGTTCTACCGGCATCACCTGATCGCGTACAGCTTGGGAAACTTCGCGAACTACCACGACTTCGGCGCCGGCGGCGTGCTGTCCGACTCGGCGATCCTGCACGTTTCACTCGGTCCGGACGGACAGTTCCGCTTTGCCCGGTTGTTCTCGGTGCGGCTGGATGGCGAGGGGCACCCGACCCGCGGCGGTGGGTCGGTCGGGCTGGTCCGGCGGCTGTCCCGCGAGGACTTCGGGCCGGCTCGCGCGCGGTTCAGTACTGACGGCGTGATCACCCCCAATCAGGGCTGAAACGGCACGACACGCCGCAGGCCGGACGGCGCGTCACTCGTTCGGGTGATGTCCCACCCGTATCTATGACGCCATGAGGCACAAGCCGATACAGTCGATACAGCACGCATGCGGTGCCTGCGTCGGAGGGGAAGCCGACGCGCCGCACGCGTGGAAGGGCGGTTGTTCCATGGCTGCGGACGCTGGCATCCCCGGGAATGGTGCCGGGGCGGTGACGAGTCCCGCCCACCCGGAGGCCGAGCGGCTCGGCGAGCTGCGGTTTCTGACCGTCGCCGAGGTCGCGACCCTGATGCGGGTCTCCAAGATGACCGTCTACCGGCTGGTGAACGCCGCGACGCTGCCCGCCGTGCGCGTGGGTCGATCGGTCCGGGTGCCTGAGCAGGCGGTGCACGACTACCTGCAGCACTCGTTCGTCGAAGCCGGCTGACCCACCGGGCCGCCGTTCCGGCTAACCTTGGCCGGGATTTGCTCGGGGACGGCTGTCGGAAAGGCGCCACGTGGGTTCGGTCATCAAGAAGCGTCGCAAGCGCATGGCGAAGAAAAAGCATCGCAAGCTGCTGAAGAAGACGCGCGTGCAGCGACGCAACAAGAAGTAACGAGAGGGGCGCGAGCGTGTCCTCGTCGAAGCAACGGCGCTACGACTGGGTGACCTTCACTTCCGACTACGGCCTGGACGACGTGTTCGTCGGGGTCTGCCGCGGGGTCGTCGCCTCCATCGCGCCGCACGTGCGGGTTCTCGATGTCTGCCACCAGGTGACGCCGCAGGATGTCGCCCAGGGCGCCAACAGCCTGGCCTCCGCGATCCCCTACCTTCCGCTCGCCGTCCATCTCGCGCTGGTCGACCCGATGCACGGGGCGACCGCCCGCGGGGTGGTCGTCGAGACCGGCGACGGCTCGCTGCTGGTGGGACCGGACAACGGGATCCTCTCCCTCGCCTGGGAGCAGCGTGGCGGCGCCAAGCAGGCCGTGGAGATCTCGAACCCGGCACTGTGTCTCGAGACCATCCACCGGACCTTCCGCGGTCGGGACATCTTCGCCCCCGTGGCCGCCCACCTCGCCAACGGCACCGAGCTGGGCGAGATCGGTGCGGCGGTCTCCACCGACGAGCTGGTCACGCTGCCGGTGCGCGGGGTCGTCGTCGACGACGACCACGTCCACGGCGAGGTCAGCCTGGTCGACCACTTCGGCAACGTCTCGCTCAACGTCTGCCGCTCCGATCTCGAGGCGGCCGGCATGACCTTCGGCGACACCGTCGAGGTGCGCTGCAACGGCCGTACGTTGGACGTGCCGTTCAACGCGACGTACGGCGACGTCGCCCGCGGCCGGCTCACCCTGTGTGAGGACTCGTTCCGCTCGATCATGCTGGCGGTCAACGCCGGCCACGCGAGCCGCGAGCTGCGCGTGGGCCGCGGCGAGCCGGTTGTCATCGCCCGGCTGCCGCAGCAGTCAGCCCGGCCGGGCTCGCTCAACTGACCACTCGGGCGCCGAGCCGCCCGACTACCATCGCGTCGTGAGCTCAGGCGTGGTCCTGGTGACCGGTGTCTCGCGCCGGATCGGCGCCCTGCTCGCTGCCCGGCTGTCCGACGACGAGTCGATCGAGCGCGTCATCGGGGTGGACGTCGAGCCCCCGAAGACCGATCTCGGGCGCACGGAGTTCGTCCGAGCCGACATCCGGAACCCGATCATCGCGAAGGTGATCGCGCAGGCGAAGGTCGACACGGTTGCGCACCTCAGCGTGATCGCGACGCCGTTCGGAGCCGGCGGCCGGGCGGCCATGAAGGAGATCAACGTCATCGGCACGATGCAGCTTCTGGCCGCGTGCCAGAAGGCGCCGAGCGTGCGGAAGCTGGTCGTGAAGTCGACCACCGCCGTCTACGGGTCGTCGTCGCGAGACCCTGCGCTGTTCACCGAGGAGATGGAGCCGCGGGCGCTCCCGCGGTCGGGCTACGCCAAGGACTCGGTCGAGGTCGAGGGATACGTCCGCGGGTTCGGCCGCCGGCGTCCGGACGTCGATGTCACGCTGCTTCGGTTCGCGAACTTCATCGGCCCGCGGATCGACACCCCGCTCACCCGCTACTTCTCGCTGCCCGTGGTTCCGACGGTGTTCGGGTTCGACCCGCGGCTGCAGCTGCTGCACGAGGACGACGGGATGCAGGTCCTGCACCGCTCCGTGGTCGAGGACCATCGGGGCACCTTCAACGTCGCGGCGGACGGTGTGCTGCTTCTGTCGCAGGCCATCCGGCGCGCCGGTCGGACGTCGGTGCAGTTCCCGAACGCCGCGGTCAGCGTGGTCGGGTCGGCGTTCCGGCATACCGGGCTGGTGGACTTCTCGCCGGAGCAGCTGCAGTTCCTGCTCTTCGGTCGCGGGGTCGACACCAGGCGCTTGGTCGAGGACTTCGGCTATCTCGCGCGCTACACCACCGTCGAGGCGTTCGACGACTTCGTCGCGGGAAGCGGCCTGCGGCCGGTGATCGACCCGGCGCGGGTCGAGGCGGCCGGCGAGCTCGTCCGCGATGTCGTAGGGCGGCTGGGGGTGGCCGTCGGTGTCTGACGCTCGCGTGATCCGGCTGGACTCGGGCGACGGCCCACCCGCCAGGCGCCGCCGCGCCCGCGCGGAAGCGCCCGCACCCGCGCCGGCTCCGGTGCCGGAGCTCGACGAGGAACCGTCGGCGGAGCCGGGTGACTGGGAGCGGCGGGCGGCCGGCGCTCTCGCCTTCCTGCGCCGCCGGATCACCGGCGACTACGAGATCGACGACTTCGGCTTCGACGCCGATCTCACCGAGCACGTGCTCATGCCGTTGCTGCGGCCGATCTATGAGAAGTACTTCCGGGTCGAGGTCCAGGGCATGGACAACGTTCCCGTGATGGGCGGCGCGCTCATCGTCGCCAACCACTCGGGCACCATTCCGGTCGACTCGGCGATGACCCAGCTCGCGCTGCTCGACCACCATCCGGCGCATCGCCACCTGCGCATGCTCGCCGCCGACCTCGTCTTCACCCTTCCGGTCGTGGCACCGGCGGCGCGCAAGTCGGGTGCGACGCTGGCGTGCAACGAGGACGCCGAGCGGCTGCTCGGTGCGGGTGAGCTGGTCGGTGTCTGGCCGGAGGGGTTCAAGGGGATCGGCAAGCCGTTCAGCGAGCGCTACAAGCTGCAGCGCTTCGGCCGCGGCGGGTTCGTCTCGGCGGCGCTGCGGGCCGGCGTACCGATCATTCCGTGCTCGATCGTGGGGGCCGAGGAGATCTACCCGATCATCGGCAACGTGCCGACCCTGGCGCGTGCGCTCGGGCTGCCGTACATCCCGATCACGCCGTTGTTCCCGTTGCTCGGGCCGCTGGGCCTGCTGCCTTTGCCGTCGAAGTGGATCATCGAGTTCGGCGAGCCGATCGAGACCGATCAGATCGGTGCCGCGGGCGCGGACGACCCGATGCTGGTGTTCAACCTCACCGACCAGGTCCGTGAGGTCATCCAGCAGACGTTGTACAAGCTCCTGCTCGCCCGACGCAGCGTCTTCTTCTAGGCGTTGCTGCAGAGGCTTCGTCTGTCAAGGCTTGTGCGTTAAGGCTTCAGGGCCTTGCGCGGCGCCCTGATCGCGCCGTTGTGCTTGCGGTGCATGGCGAGTCCCACGGCGATGCCGCCGGCGATCGCGCCCGCCCCGGCAGCAGCCGGTACGCCGACCTTCGCCGCCTTGCGTCCGGTGCGGAAGTCGCGCACCTCCCAGCCGTTTTCCCGCGCGATCCGTCGTAGCCGCGCGTCCGGGTTGACCGCGACCGGATGTCCGACCGTGGTCAGCATCGGGAGGTCGTTGGCGGAGTCGGAGTACGCCGAACACTGCGCGAGGTCCAGTCCTTCCTGTGCCGCGAGCGCCATCACGGCCTCGGCTTTTGCCGGTCCGTGCAGCGGCTCGCCGACCAGACGCCCGGTGTAGACGCCGTCCACCACCTCGGACACCGTGCCGAGCGCTCCGGTCAGGCCGAGCCGGCGGGCCAGCAGTGCGGCGAGCTCCGCAGGCGCGGCAGTGACCAGCCAGACCCGCTGGCCGGCGTCGAGATGGAGCTGCGCCAGGGCCCGCGTGCCGGACCAGATCCGGTCGGCGATCAGCTCGTCGTAGATGTCCTCGGCCAGCTCCGTGACTTCGTCGACCGAGTGCCCGGCGATGAAGCCGAGCGCGGCCTGTTTGGCGTCCTCCATGTGGTCGAGGTTCTCGATGCCGCGCAGCCGGAAGGCGACCTGCCGCCATGCGAACGCGGCCAGGTCCCGCCACGAGAAGAAGTCCCGAGCCGCGAGCCCGCGGGCGAAGTGGTAGATCGATGCGCCTTGCAGCATCGTGTTGTCGACGTCGAAGAACGCCGCCGCGTGCGGATCCGCGGGCATCGCGAGACTGGCCTCGACCTCTGCCGCGGCTGCGGACGCATGTCCGGCTTCGACGGCACTGCGCCGCGAGCGCGACCGGGCGGCCATGCCGTCGAGGGTAGTCGCGAGCGCTCGGAAGAGGCGGCGGGCGGCCAGTGGCTACCGTTGACTCGTGCCCGCGTTGCGTCCGTCGCGCCGGCTGCCGGCCGGGCGCTCGCCGGCGGCCGCCCGCAGCGCCGCGTCGGCGGTTGCCGCCCGGGAGAATCGCACGAGGCGCGAACGGCGCCGGCGCATGCAGGTCCTCGTCTGGAGCGTGGTCGCGATCCTCGTCGCGCTGGGCGCATTCGTGTCGGGGCTGGTTGCCGCACCGCTGAACTACAACTTCCAACCGGTGCCCCCGAAGTCCGTTCTCCTGCTGGACTCCGCAGGCCAGCCGTTCGCGACGATCCGTTCGCCGCAGGTCGAGGACCCGGTGCCGGGCTCGCAGATCCCGCTGGTCATGCGTGAGGCGATCGTCGCGGCGGAGGACCAGCGGTTCTACTCGAGTCCCGGCATCGACCCGATCGCGATCGCGCGGGCGGCCTGGCACGACCTCACCGGGCACGGGCTTCAGGGTGGTTCCACGATCACCCAGCAGTACGTCAAGAACGTCTACACCGGCAGCCAGCGGACCCCGTTGCGCAAGCTGCGGGAGGCCTCGCTCGCGCTCCGGCTCGAACAGCACCTGACCAAGAGCGAGATCCTCACCCGCTACCTGAACACCCTCTACCTGGGCAACGGTACGGCGGGGGTCGAGGCGGCGAGCCGGTTCTACTTCGGCGTACCGATCAACGAGCTGTCGCTGAACCCGGCGACCGGCAAGCGCGATCCGTCGTTGGCACTGGCCCGAGCCGCAACTCTCGCCGGCATGGCGCCGGCACCGTCGGATTGGAACCCGCTGCACGACCCTACGGCAGCGCGTTCGCGCGAGCTGTACGTGCTCAACCGCATGCAGGTGGCCGGCTACATCAACTCCGAGCAGGCCGGCGATGCCTACGGCTCCGCGTTGCCGCGGGTCGTCGCCCAGGCGGAGCCCGAGGCGCAGACGATCGCTCCCGAGTTCCGCGACCTGGTCGCCGCGCAGCTCGCGCACTACGGCGACTCGACGCTGTTCAACTCGGGCGGGATGCAGGTCACGACCACCCTCGACCTCGACCTGCAGCAAGCGGCCACGGAGGCACTCGGTGAGATCCTGCCGAAGCAGAAGCACCTGAATGCGGCAGTCGTCGCGGTCGATCCCCGCAACGGCGACCTGCGGGCGCTCGCCGAGCACAAGGCCGGCGGCTACGTGCAGAACGGTCTCGACCTCGCCGACCCGCCGGTCGCGGACATCACCCGTTCGTCGGGATCCACCATCAAGCCGTTCACGCTCGCGGTCGCGCTCCAGCACGGACACACGTTGTCCGAGGGCCATCAGGCTCCGGAGTGCATCCGGATCGGACCGGGCTACCGGCCCTGCAACGCGGAGGGCGGTGCCGGCTACTACACCCTCGAGACCGCGCTCGAGCAGTCGATCAACACCGTCTACGCGCCGCTCGCGGTCCAGGTCGGCATGAACCGGATCGTCCGGCTGGCGAAGCGGGCCGGGATGGTCGTCGGGCATCTCGACACGGGTCACTCCTGCGGTGCGAGAAGGGGCGTGATCTGCCCGTCGTACGCGTTGGGCATTCCGGTCAGCCCGCTGTCCGAGGCGGATGCCTACGGCAGCTTCGTCGACCATGGCATCCATCACGCGGTGCGCAGCATCCTGACCGTCCGCACCCCGGTGCAGGGCGAGCTCTTCCAGGCCGCGCCGCAGCCACCCGGCAGCCGGGTCATGCCGGCGAGGATCGCCAACGAGGTCACGTCGGCGATGCAGGGCGTGGTCGACTCGGGCACCGGGAGGGCAGCCCGCCAGCCGTTCCCGGTCTACGGCAAGACCGGCACCACCGACCATTTCACCGACGCCTGGTTCACCGGATGCACGCGCACCCTGTGCATCACGGTCTGGATGGGGGACACCAACCCGCACGAGCTCCGCGACGCATCAGGCGCGCCGGTGTACGGCGGCACCATCCCGGCGAAGCTGTTCGCGCAGACCTTCGTTGACTATCGCGCGCTGCAGGGCAGCTCCTAGCAGCGCGCCGGGCGCGCTTCGGCGCCGATCACGGGTGCTTGCAGGTGTGGAACACTCGTCGCCATGGCCGCCGGGAACGTCGCCGATCTGGTGCGGGCAGCGGCCGAGACCAGCCCGGACAAGCCTGCCCTCGTCGACGGCGAGCGAACGGTGTCGTGGGCACTGCTCGACCGCATGGTCGAGCAGGCGGCGGCCGGTTTGCAGGCGGCGGGCTGCGAGCCCGGCGACCGGATCGGCCTGCTCCTGCCCAACAGCGTGGAGTTCGTGACCGCGTACTTCGGCGCGCTGCGCGGGGGGTTTGTCGCCGTACCGTTCAACACCGCCTACACCCCGCGGGAGCTGAGGTACCAGCTCGGCGACGCCGCCGTCCGCCTGGTCGTCACGGACACCGAGCACCAGGGGCAGCTCACCGATCTCACCGAGGACTCGCTCGTCGTGGTCGGCGCGGAGTCCGGGTCGTGGGACCAGTTGCTGGACGCGGGCGTGAGCGGCGAGCGCAGCGAGGTCGGTGGCGAGGACCTCGCCGTACTGCTCTACACCTCCGGCACCTCCGGCCGGCCGCGCGGCGCGATGCTCAGCCACCGTGCGTTGCTCGCCAACCTCGACCAGCTGGTGGCGATCCAGCCGCCGGTGGTCTCGGCGGACGACCGCGTTCTGCTCGTCCTGCCGCTGTTCCATGTGTACGGCCTGAACGCCGGGCTGGGTCTGGTCGCCAAGGCCGGCTCGACCGGCATCCTCGCCCGCCGCTTCGACCCGACCGAGACCCTCGAGCTCATCCAGGACCAGCAGGTCAGCTGCATCGTCGGCGCTCCGCCGATGTACGTCGCGTGGTCGGCGATGCCGCAGCTCGGCGAGCGGCTGAGCACGGTGCGCCTGGCGTTGTCCGGCGCGGCGCCGTTGCCGCCCTCCGTGCTCGGGTCGGTCCTGGAGTCCAGCGGCCACCACATCTTCGAGGGTTACGGCCTCACCGAGGCCGCTCCCGTGCTCACCACGACGTTGTGCAGCCCGGTGCCGAAGGCGAGCAGCGTCGGTCGACCGCTGCCGGGCGTCGAGGTCAAGATCCTCGACGACGCCGAGGAAGAGGTCGACGAGCACGATCCCGGCGAGCTGATCGTGCGCGGCGCCAACCTGTTCTCCGGCTACTGGCCCGACGGCGCGGGCGGCCCGGATGACGAGGGCTGGTTCCGGACCGGCGACGTCGCGTACGCCGATGCCGACGGCGACCTGTATCTCGTCGACCGAACCCGCGAGCTGATCCTGGTGAGCGGCTTCAACGTGTATCCCCGCGAGGTCGAGGACGTCCTCGCCGAACACGAGGCCGTGGCCGAGGTCGCCGTGATCGGCGCGCCACACCTCTACACCGGCGAGACGGTGAAAGCGCTGGTCGTGCTGCGGCCCGGGCTGACGGCGACCGAAGACCAGCTGATCGCCTACGCGGCGTCCCGGCTCGCGCGGTTCAAGTGCCCGACGATCGTCGAGTTCGTCGCGGAGCTGCCCCATTCGTTGTCCGGCAAGGTCTCGAAGGGCCGGCTGCGCGAGGGTGACGGCGGCGACGACCATGCGTCGGCTGCCGGCGGTTGACCACCGCGGACCCGAGGGTGGTCGTGCTCGTCACGTCCGGTTGCCACCTGTGTGACGAGGCCTGCTCCGCGGTCGAGGCGGTGTGTCGAGAGCTCGACGTCGGCTGGACCGCTCGCCCGCTCTCCGAGCTGGCGGCCGATGCCCAGGCCAGGTGGCGCGAGTACGTGCCGGTGATCCTCGTGGACGGCGAGGTGCACGACATCTTCCGCGTGGCACCCGACCGGCTCCGCTCGACGCTCGCGGGGCGCGGCTGACCGGCGTTCGCTGCGGTCGCTTCGTGCCATCCTGATCCGGTGATCTCCTTCGTCGTGGTGATAGCGGCATTCGCGTTCGGTGCGGCGGACCAGTACGTCGGCAGCCTCGGCGGGCATGGCGTCGCCTGGGCGGCACAGGTCAGCCTGCTCTCGGCACCGTGGCTCGTGCTCGCCTTTCTGGCCGGGTGCACGCAGCGGGCGCCGCGCCCCGCCGCGGTGCTCGGGCTGGGCGCCACGCTCGCCGCCCTGCTCGGTTACCTGCTGATGACGCTGAGCCCGATCGAGCAGGCGACGCTGAGCATCCGCGGCGTCGAAGGTTTCGTCCGAAGCGACCCGTTCGTCTTCCTCGGCGGAGCCTTCACCGGGCCGTTGTTCGGGTGGTTCGGGCAGCAGTGGCGGGTGCAGCGCGCGTGGGCCGGTGCGCTCGTCTCGGCGGCGATGGTCTGTCTCGAACCGGCGATCCGCGATCTTGCCGGCCAGGCGATCACCTCCCGGCGGGTCGCGCTGGCGGAGGTCGGCGCCGGGCTGGCGCTGGCGGCGTACTTCGCGGTGGCCGCGCGTCGCTGGCGGCTGGCGGAACAGCGCGGCTGAGCCGGCCTGCTACTCCGCTGGTTGCTCCGCCGGTCACTCGGCGCCGGCGGTCTCCGCCTGGGCCAGCCACTCGCGTTGGGTCGACAGCGCCGCCTCGGTCTCGGCCACCAGCTTGCCGTCGCCGGCCGCCTGGGCGCGTCCCAGGCGCGCTTCCAGCTTGTCGACCGACTCGCGGAGCCGGATGACGAGGGTCGACTCGGTGACCTGCACCTTGCGCCCGGCCGAGGTGGCGTGGCGGATCTTCTGCTCGACGTCGGCCAGCCGCGACTCGACGGTGTCCTTCGCGTCCCTCGGGACGTGTCCGATCTTCTCCCAGCGGTCGTGGATGGAGCGCAGCCGCTTGCGTGCGCCGTCCGGGTCCGCGGTCGCGTCGATCCGCTCGGCTTCGCTGAGCAGGGCCTGCTTGGCCTCAAGGTTCGCCTTCAGCTCCGAGTCGCGGGCGGCGAAGACCTCGGAACGCCGGCTGAAGAAGCCGTCCTGCGCGGTCTTGAACCGCTTCCACAGGTCGTCTTCGACGTCGCGGCCGGCCCGACCGGCTGCCTTCCACTCCGTCATCAGCTCGCGGAAGCGCTTCGCGGTGGCCGCCCACTCGGTCGAGTCGGCGAGCTTCTCGGCATCACTCGCCAGCTTGGCCTTGCGTTCGGCGGCTCCGGCTCGCTGGGTCTCGACCTCGGCGAAGTGTGCGCGGCGCCGGGAGTCGAACTGGCGGCGCGCCTTGGACAGCTGCTCCCAGAGCTGGGAGTCGGTCTTTCGGTCGACGCCCCGGATCGCCTTCCACTCCTCGACCATCGCGCGATAGCGCTCGCCGGTCGCCCGCCAGCTGGTGCTCGACGACAGCTCCTGTGCCTCGCTGACGAGGGTCCGTTTCGCCTGCACCGCAGCATCCGCGGCGGCGGCGCGTTCGGCCGCCTTCGCCGCCTGCCGGTCCGCCACTGCGGCGAGTACGGCGTCGAGCCGCGTGACGAGTGCGTCGAGGTCCCCGAGCGCGGCCGCCGAGGGGACCACCTCGCGCAGCTTGCGGGCCGCCGTGCCCACCGAACGGGGGTCGCTCGCGGCCGAGGCCACCCGTCCCTCCAGCAGGCCGACCTCCGCGGCCAGTTCCGCATAGCGGCGCTGGTAGAACTCGAGCCCGTCCTCCGGGCTGCCGGCGTGCCAGGAGCCGATCACCCGCTCGCCGTCGGCGGTGCGGAGATATACCGTGCCGTCCTCGTCGATGCGGCCCCATTCGCTGCTCATCGCCACAAATCCTCACATGCGGCGGCAGGCAGCGGTAGGCGGACCGGTGGTTCCCACCCGGTTGACCTCGGCCGTCCATCCGCGCGGACGGTGCCGGTTCATCGGCTGTTCACAACCGCACAACCGTTTTGTGCACATCTTCACAAGCGGGTTACAGTCGACCGAGGGGAAAGACAGCTCGGTTGGGAGTCCGGTTGACGATGGCGGACCCGACCACGAAGCCCTCCTCCGCCTCGGCGCGCAACGGCAGCTCGCCGAACGGCACCGGCCGACCCCCCCGGTCCTCCGGCGCCCGCACGGCACGGCGCGGTGGCATCTCCGAGGCGACGGTGGCCCGGCTTCCGGTCTACCTGCGGGTGCTCACCTCCCTCGCCGAGGGCGGGGTTGCGACGATCTCCTCCGATCTGCTCGCCCGAGCAGCCGGCGTCGGCCCGGCGAAGCTGCGCAAGGACCTGTCCCACCTCGGCTCGTACGGCACCCGCGGCGTCGGGTACGACGTCGAGTTCCTCGTCTACCAGATCTCCCGCGCCCTCGGTCTCACCCAGCACTACAGCGTGGTGATCGTCGGGGTCGGCAACCTCGGGCAGGCGCTCGCCGGGTACGGCGGCTTCGGCAGCCGCGGCTTCCGGGTGGCCGCACTGGTCGATGCCGACCCGTCGCGAGTGGGTTCGGTCATCGCAGGAGTCGAGGTGCGCCCGGTCGACGAGCTCGAGCGGATCCTCGGCGAGGAGGAGATCTCGATCGGCGTCATCGCGACTCCTGCCTCGGCGGCGCAAGACGTGTGCGACCGGCTGATCCGTGCCGGGGTGACCAGCGTGCTGAACTTCGCTCCGGTCGTGCTCTCCGTCCCGGACGGCGTCGACCTGCGCAAGGTCGACCTGTCGATCGAGCTGCAGATCCTTGCCTTCCACGAGCAGCGCAAGTCGCTGGTCACCCAGGAAGCAGGACAGCGGTGAGCCTGCTCGCGATCGGGTTGTCGCACCGGTCGGCGCCGGTAGACCTGCTCGAGCGGGTCGTGATCGACACCGATTCGATCGCGAAGCTGCTCGCCGACCTGGTCGGCTCCGAGCATGTCGACGAGGCCCTCGTGCTCGCCACCTGCAACCGGCTGGAGGTGCATGCCGAGGTCCGGAAGTTCCACGGCGGCGTGCAGGAGATCAGCGAAGCGCTCGCCGCGCACGCCGGGGTCGACCTCGACACGCTCACCGAGCACCTCTATGTGCACTACGAGGACCGTGCCGTACAGCATCTGTTCGCGGTCGCCGCCGGGCTGGACTCGATGGTGGTCGGGGAGCAGCAGATCCTTGGCCAGCTGCGGTCCGCGTTGAACCTCGCGCGCGCCGAGCACACCGTTGCGCGTTCGCTCGGCGCGGTGGTCGACGCCGCGTTGCGGGTCGGCAAGCGGGCGCACACCGAGACCGACATCGACCGCGCCGGCCGTTCGCTGGTCTCCGTCGGAGTCGCACTGGCCGAACGCTCAACCGGCGGGCTGTCCGGGCGCCGAGCCGTCGTGGTCGGCGCGGGCGCGATGAGCTCGCTGGCCGCCGGGGAGCTCCGCGAGCGGGGGATCGCGAACCTCGACATCGTCAACCGCACGCCCGAGCGCGCCCGGCGACTGGCGGTCAAGGTGGGTGGGCAGGCTCACGCGATGGAAGCGCTCGCTGCGGTCGTGCGGGAGGCGGATCTGATGATCTCGTGCACCGGCGCGGTCGGTACGGTCGTCGGCCCCGAGGCGCTGGGCGACCGCGCGGAGCGCCCCTTGTTCGTGCTCGACCTCGCGCTGCCGCGCGATGTCGATCCCCGTGCCGCCTCGATTCCCGGCGTCACGGTCGCCGACCTCGATGCTCTGTCGGAAGTGGTAGAGACCGCATCGATCGAGGCGGATGTCGACGCCGTACGCCGGATCGTCACCGACGGGGTCGGGTCGTTCCTGGCCAAGCAGCGCGCCGACCGCGTGGCGCCGACCGTCGTCGCGCTCCGGGCGCGCGCCCAGCAGGTCGTGGACGCCGAGCTCAGCCGGTTGCTCGGGCGGATGCCACACACCGACGAGCGGACGACCAAGGAGATCCGCGCAACCGTCGAGCGGGTGGTCGACAAGCTGCTGCATGCGCCGACGGTTCGGGTGAAGGAGCTCGCCGAGTCCCCCGGTGGTGACTCGTACGCCGAGGCGCTGCGCGAGCTGTTCGCGCTCGACCCGGCCGCAACGGAGGCCGTGACCCGTGCCGATGTGGTGGTCGAGGAGACCGGATCCTCGGAAGGGCGACCCGAATGACCGCCGTGACGACGCGCACGCTTCGGATCGGCACCCGCCGCTCGCCGCTGGCCCTCGTGCAGGCGACCGAGGTCGCGAACGTGCTGCGGGGTGCGGGACACGAGGTGGAGCTGGTCGAGGTCGTGACAGAGGGCGACCGGTCGGCAGCGGCGCTGCCTGATCTCGGCGGCACCGGCGTCTTCGTCACCGAGGTGCGGCGGCGGCTGCTGGCCGGCGATGTCGACCTCGCCGTCCACTCGCTGAAGGACCTCCCGAGCCGCCAGCCCGACGATGTCGCTCTGGCCGCAGTGCCCGAGCGCGCCGACCCGCGCGACGCACTGGTGAGCCGCGACGGTGCCGGCCTGTCGGGACTCGCGCCCGGTTCGCGGGTGGCCACCGGATCGCCGCGGCGGGCGGGCCAGCTACGAGCCCTCGGCCTCGGGATCGAGGTCGTGGGCATCCGCGGCAACGTCGACACCCGGATCCGCAAGATCGCCGAGGGTGCGGCGGATGCGGCCGTGCTTGCCGCGGCGGGCCTGGTCCGCCTCGGTCGGCTGGCGGAGGCGAGCGAGCTGCTCGATCCCGGCCAGATGTTGCCCGCGCCCGGTCAGGGTGCGCTTGCGGTCGAGTGCCGGGCCGCTGAGACCGACCTGCAGGCCGAGCTGGCGGCCGCGCTCGACGACCCGACGACCAGGGCCGCCGTCACGGCCGAGCGGGAGCTGCTCGCTGCGCTGGAGGCCGGTTGCTCGGCTCCGATCGGTGCCCTCGCGGACGTCTCGACAGGGGACGACGGGCCTGATGAGATCTACCTGCGTGCCGTCGCCGCCGCCGTCGACGGTGCTCGCACCATTCGCCTCTCCCGCACCGGACCGGTAGCGGACGCCGCCCTGCTCGGGCGCCAGCTCGCCGCGGAGCTGCTCGCCGAGGGCGCGGCCGAGCTGATGGGAGGCGTCGCACGATGACCGCACAACCCGCCATGATCGGAGTGAGAGCGTGACCAACAGCCGGAGCAAGCCGACACCCGGGGTCGTGACCTTCGTGGGAGCCGGCCCGGGTGACCCGGATCTGCTCACCGTTCGCGCCCGGGACGTCCTGGCCGCGGCCGATGCGGTTGCCCTCGCCCTTCCCCACCTCGAGGCGATGCTGGCGTTCTGCCGCCCTGATGTGGAGATCATCAACACCGGCTGTGACGACGCCGCCCCCGGCAAGCTGGCGATCGCGGCGGCGAAACAGGGCAAGCAGGTGGCCCGGTTGTTCGGCGGTGACCCGACCGTGCTCTGCGCGTTTGCCGAGGAGGCCGAGGCCTGCGCCAAGGCCAAGATCGACTTCGAGCTGGTGCCCGGGGTCAGCGCCGCGGTCGCCGTACCCGGCTATGCCGGCGTGCCCGTGACCGATCGCAGGACCAGGACGGTCCACATCGTCGACGTGTCGCCGCACAGCCCCGAGCCGGACTGGTCCGTCGCTGCGGCCGCACACCAGACCTTGGTGCTGCTCAACTGCGAGGGGTCGATCGGCAAGGCGGCCGCGGCATTGGTCGAGCACGGCCGTCGGGGGGACACCCCGGTTGCGGTCACGGCCGCCGGTACGACGACGGCGCAACGAACCATCGTCTCCACCCTCGACACCGTCGAGCGCGATGCGGCATCGCTCGAGGGCGCGTCGCTCGTCGTCGTCGGAGAGGTCGTGAAGCTGCACGATCGGCTCTCCTGGTGGGAGAGCAAGCCGCTGTTCGGCTGGCGCGTGCTCGTGCCGCGGACGCGGGAGCAGGCGGCGGCGCTCTCCGAGCAGCTCGCGTCGTACGGCGCGATCCCCGTCGAGGTGCCCACCATTGCGGTCGAGCCACCGCGCACGCCCCAGGCGGTCGACCGGGCGATCCGCGGTCTGGTGAGCGGGCGCTATGCCTGGCTGGCCTTGACCTCGACCAACGCCGTCCGGGCGATCCGCGAGAAGATCGAAGAGCTGGGCCTGGACGCGCGAGCGCTGGCCGGGGTGAAGATCGCCTGTGTCGGCGAGCAGACCGCGGCCGCCATGGTCGCCTGGGGTGTGCGCCCCGAGCTGGTGCCGTCCGGCGAGCAGTCCAGCGACGGCCTGCTCGCGGACTGGCCGGAGTACGAGCCCGGCTACGACGCGCTCGACCGGGTGCTCCTGCCCCGGGCCGACATCGCCACCGAGACGCTGTCGGCAGGCCTGATCGAGCGCGGCTGGCAGGTCGACGACGTCACGGCGTACCGCACGGTCCGTGCGGCGCCCCCGCCGGCCGCGACCCGCGAGGCGATCAAGACCGGTGGCTTCGACGCCGTGCTCTTCACGTCGTCGTCGACCGTGCGCAACCTGGTCGGTATCGCCGGCAAGCCGCACACGTCGAGCATCATCGCCGTGATCGGCCCGCAGACCGCGAAGACCGCGGCCGAGCTCGGCCTGCGGGTCGACGTGCGCGCCGACTCGCCGTCGGTTGCGGCCCTCGCCGACGCGCTGGCAACCTTCGGACGTGAGCGGCGCGCGAGCGGCGAGGTGCTGCCGCCGGGCAAGGCGAACCGCGCACGGATCACCCGCGCCAAGAAGGCGAAATGAACCTCCCGGCCGGCGGGTTTCCCACCGTGCGGCCGCGGCGGCTGCGCCGCACACCCGCGCTTCGCCGGCTGTCGGCACAGGTGGCGGTGTCGCCTTCCGACCTGGTGCTTCCGATGTTCGTGAAGGAGTCGGTGGTCGAGCCGGTGCCGATCCCTTCGATGCCGGGCGTGCTGCAGCACTCACGCGACTCGTTGCGCAAGGCAGCGAGCGAAGCGGCCGAGGCCGGCGTCGGCGGGCTGATCCTGTTCGGTATCCCGGCCATGAAGGATGCTCGCGGCAGCTCCGCGGACGATCCTGACGGCATCGTGCAGCAGGCCCTTCGCGACGTGGTCGCCGAAGTCGGCGACGCCGTCGTGGTCATGAGCGACCTGTGCCTCGACGAATACACCGACCACGGTCACTGCGGCCTGCTGACCGACACCGGCGCGGTCGACAACGACGCCACGCTCGAGCGCTACGCGTCGATCGCGGTGGCCCAGGCCGAAGCTGGCGCGCACGTCGTGGGTCCGAGCGGCATGATGGACGGGCAGGTCGCCGCGATCAGAAATGCCTTGGACAGCAACGGTTTTGCGGACGTCGCGATCATGGCGTACTCCGCGAAGTACGCCTCGGCCATGTACGGTCCGTTTCGCGATGCGGCGGAGTGCGCGCCGCAGTTCGGTGACCGCGCGTCCTACCAGCAGGACCCGGTGCGAAGCGCCGACGAGGCGGTCCGTGAAGCGTTGCTCGACGTCGCCGAGGGCGCGGACCTGGTGATGGTCAAGCCCGCGATCGGCTACCTCGATGTCGTCCGCGCGGTCGCGGACGCCGTCGACGTACCGGTCGCGGCGTACAACGTCTCGGGGGAGTACTCGATGCTCGAGGCGGCAGCCGCGAACGGATGGATCGACCGTGACCGCGCCATCGCGGAGCTGCTCGCGTCGATCAAGCGGGCGGGTGCCGGCATCGTTCTGACGTACTGGGCGGCAGAGGTGGCCGGCCGGCTGCGGCGGTGAGCGAACAAGAGGCCGAGCTCGCTCCCGAGCCGGTCTCCACCGGGCGGCTGGAGACCTTCAGCGACGGTGTCTTCGCGATCGCCGCGACGCTGCTCGTGCTCGACCTTGCCGCGCGCCCGCGCATGCCGGCGGCGGGCACCTGTTCCATGCGCTGTTCGCCCGTACCGAGCTCTCCGAGTACGCCGCCTACGTCGTGAGCTTCCTGGTCATCGGGATCACCTGGATCAACCACCACAGCCTGTTCCGGCAGGTCGCCCGTGTCGACCGGCGGCTGATGCTGCTGAACCTCCTCCTGTTGCTCGTGATCGCGTTCCTGCCGTTCCCCACGCGCGTGCTGGCCGACTACCTGACCGGTGGCGGCAGCAACGCACACGTCGCGGCGTTCTTCTACAGCGCGGTCATGACGCTGATGGCGGTGCTCTACGCGCTGATCTGGTGGCACGTGACCGCCGGTGGTGGGCGGTTGCTCAGGACGCCGATGGATGCCGCCACCGTGCGCAAGAGCAGGCGCGGGTTCAGCGGTGGCGTGCTGTTCTACCTGCCGACCCTCGGCCTGTCCTTCATCTCCGCCGAGCTGACGCTCGGGGTGCAGGCGGCGCTGGCGATCTACTACGCGCTGGACCCCTTGCGGCGCTGAGGTTTTCGGCGGTTCAGTCGACGATCGCCTGGTAGACCAGCTGGCGTAGCTGTGGGCGCAGCGGATAGGTGCTCGACGGCAGCAGCTGGGTCATGAGCACCACCGCGAGATCCTCCGCCGGATCGACCCAGAAGGCGGTGCTCGCCATCCCACCCCAGTAGGACTCGCCGCTGCCGGTCAGCACCTTCGCATCCACCGGGTTGTCGGTCACCGCGAAACCGAGCCCGAAGCCGACTCCGTCGTACCTCGTCTCCGCCGAGATCGGCCGGCCGTATTGCTGCAGGTCAGCGCCGCCGGGAAGGTGGTTGCGTCGCATGTAGGCGAGCGTCCGAGGGGAGAGCAGCCGCTCGCCATCGAGCGCTCCGCCGCGCAGAAGCAGGTGGCAGAACCGCAGATAGTCGCTGCTCGTCGAGACCAGGCCACCGCCCCCGGACAACCAGGCCGGCGGCTGCTTGAACGGTTCGCCGAGAGCGTCGTAGCGCACCTTCTCGGGCAGGCCGGGCGCGATGGCATACAGCGCGGCCAGCCGGCCGTGCTCGTCAGGAGGTACCCAGAAGCCCGTGTCGGTCATGCCGAGCGGTGTGAAGATGCGCGTCCGGAAGAACTCGTCCAGGGACTGACCCGACCACACCTCCACCAGCCGGCCGAGAACATCGGTCGCAACCGAGTACAGCCACTCCGCGCCGGGCTGGAAAGCGAGCGGCAGCGCCGCCCAGGCGGCCACGCAACCGGCGAGGTCCAGCCCGTGCGAGTCGGAGATGTCGAAGCCGGCGTTCCGGTAGATCTCGTCGGTGACGTGCACCCGGTGAAAGGCGTAGGTGAGGCCCGCGGTGTGAGTGAGCAGGTGCCACACCCGGATCGGCTCGGTCGCCGGTACGGTCATCGGTTTCGACGCCGGACCGCCGACGTAGACCCGCGGTTGCGCGAACTCCGGCAGCCACCTGCTGATCGGGTCGGTGAGCTCGAACGCACCTTCCTCGTACAGCATCATCGCGGCGACCGAGGTGATCGGCTTCGTCATCGAGTAGATCCGCCAGATCGTGTCGGTCTCGACCGCTCGGCCGGCCTCGATGTCCGCGCTGCCGTAGGTCCACAGATGGGCGATCCGCCCGCGCCGGCTGACCGTGATCTGCACACCGGGCAGCCGGCCGTCGTCGACGTACCTTGCGAAGTGCCGGTTGATCCGCTCGAGCCGTTCCGGATCGAGCCCGACCTCCGCCGGATCGACGTTGACCGCGAAATCCGTCATGGCGCAAGCCTGGCATGCGGGCCGGGTCGCGGCGGTAGCAGCGGCTTGAAAGGATGGCCGCGTGCCCACCGACCCCACTCCGGCCTCCGATGCGCTGTTCGCCCGTGCGCAGGCGGTTACGCCAGGGGGGGTCAACTCGCCGGTGCGCGCGTTCCGTGCCGTCGGCGGCGGGCCGAGGTTCATGGTCCGCGGCGACGGCCCGTACCTGTACGACGCGGACGGCATCGAGTACGTCGACCTGGTCTGCTCCTGGGGACCGACGATCCTCGGGCACGCCCATCCGGCCGTGGTCGAGGCGACGAAGCGCGCCGCGGCCGCCGGGCTGTCGTTCGGCGCGCCGGGGCCGGGCGAGGTCGAGCTCGCTGAGCTGATCGTCGACCGGGTCGGGCCGGTCGAGGAGGTCCGGCTGGTCAACTCCGGCACCGAAGCGACCATGAGCGCGGTGCGGCTGGCGCGCGGGTTCACCCGGCGCGACAAGGTCGTGAAGTTCGCCGGCTGCTACCACGGGCACGTCGACGCGCTGCTTGCCAGCGCCGGCAGCGGGGTGGCGACCTTTGCGCTGCCGGACTCGCCAGGCGTCACGGGTGCCAGCGCAGCGGACACGATCGTCGTTCCCTACAACGACGTCCCTGCCATCGAGGCGGTGTTCGCCGCGCACGGTGAGCGAATCGCCTGCGTCATCACCGAGGCCGCCGCGGCCAACATGGGCGTGGTCCCGCCGCTGCCGGGCTTCAACCAGCGCCTGCGCGAGCTGACCGCGGAACACGGCGCGCTGCTCGTGCTGGACGAGGTCATGACCGGCTTCCGGGTCAGTCGGGCCGGCTGGTTCGGCCTGGAAGGAGTGCCGGGCGACCTGTTCACCTTCGGCAAGGTCATGAGCGGCGGGTTGCCGGCGGCTGCCTTCGGCGGGCGGGCCGAGGTCATGGCACAGCTCGCGCCGGCCGGCCCGGTCTACCAGGCGGGCACGCTGTCCGGGAACCCGGTCGCGGTCGCCGCCGGCCTCGCCCAGCTGCGGGGTTGCACCGACGACGTCTACGACCGCGTCAACGCGGCGGCGGCGCGGCTGGTGGGCCTGCTGGCCGCGGCGCTCGCCGATGCCGGTGCGGCGTACCGCATCAACACCGCAGGAAGCCTGTTCTCGGTGTTCTTCACCGCCGACGACGTCGTGGACTTCGAGACCGCGAAGCGTGCATCGGTTGCCAGGTACGCGGCCTTCTTCCACTCGATGCTGGACCAGGGCGTCTACCTGCCGCCATCGGCGTTCGAGGCGTGGTTCGTCGGAGCGAGCCACGATGATGCGGCGCTCGACCGGGTCGCCGATGCGTTGCCCGCGGCGATCAAGGCGGCGGTCGCCGTCGATGCCGAGGTCGCGCGGTGACGCAGTGACGCGAACCGTCGTCCACCTGGTGCGGCACGGCGAGGTCGACAACCCCACCGGCGTGCTCTACGGCCGGCTGCCCGGTTTCCGGCTCTCCGCCGCCGGCGAGAAGATGGCGCTGCTCGATGCCGATGCGTTGCGTGGTCGCGACGTCACTGTCGTGCGGTCCTCGCCGCTGGAGCGCGCGGTGCAGACCGCCGCACCGATCGCCGCAGTGTACGACCTGGCGCCGACGACCGACGCGCGGCTGATCGAGAGCGACAACATCTTCGAGGGCCGGACGTTCGGCGTCGGCGACGGATCGCTGAAGAACCCCTCGGTGTGGCGCTACCTCTGGAACCCGTTCCGGCCGTCGTGGGGGGAGCCGTACGCCGAGATCGCGACCAGGGTGCTCGAGGCGGTCGACGAAGCGCGGGTCGCGGCGGCCGGTCACGAAGCCGTTCTGGTCAGCCACCAGCTCCCGATCGAGGTGGCCAGGCGCAAGGTGCAGGGTGAGCACCTCTGGCACCGGCCGGATCGCCGTCGGTGTGCGCTCGCGTCGATCACGTCGCTGGTCTACGACGGTGAGCGGCTGCTGCGGGTGGACTACACCGAGCCCGCGGGCGCGAGCGGACGGCAGCGCGTCGGCGGCGCGTGACGATCGCCAGCCCGGTGCGGCCGGCCGCTCTCAACAGGACACAATGGTTGCAATGTCTCGGGTTGCACTGTCGCGCTCCGCGCGCTTCGCGCCGATCGCCGTCCTGGCGATCGCGGTGCTCGCCGGATGCGCCGGTACCGGCAACGTCAACACCTCGGTGACGGGCAGCCTGGGCTACCAGTTCGGCCCGGGAAACATCACCGTGTACAAGTCCCAGGGCCGCGCCATGGTCGGCAACGTCAACGGCACGACGCTGCAAGGCCGGCCGCTCAGCCTCGCCAGCTACCGGGGTGATTACGTCGTCGTCAACTTCTGGCAGTCGGAGTGCTCGCCGTGCCGAAGCGAGGAGCCGGCGCTCGAAGCGCTGTCGAAGGAGTACGCGAGCAAAGGGGTGCGCTTCGTCGGGATCGACTGGGGTGACAACCGTTCCTCCGGGCTGAGCTTCGAGCGCCAGTTCGGCGTCACCTACCCGAGCCTCATCGACCGCGCCGACTCGCTCGTTCTCGGCTTTCCCGGCGGCGCGCCGAGCACGCCGACGACAATCGTCATCGACCCCCACGGTGGGATCGCCGCTCGGATCAACGGCCCGTCCGACTACACGCACATCAAGCGGTTGTTGAACGATCTGCTCTCGGAGTCGGCGTGACTGCGTCTGTCCTGGCCGACGCCGCCACGACCTTCCAGCACGCGGCCGGTGGCTCGCTCGTGCTCGCGGTGCCGGTTGCGGTGCTGGCCGGTCTGGTGTCGTTCTTCTCGCCGTGCGTGTTGCCACTCGTGCCGGCGTACCTCTCCTACGTCACCGGCCTGTCCGCTGCCGACCTCGCGGCCGGCCCCCCTTCGGTCAGTGACGGACCGGGTGCAGCTGTTGCCGTCGAAGCGCTTCGGGCCGCCGGCTCGGGCCGGCGTCGGCGCGGGCGCGTGCTGCTCGGGTCCGTGCTGTTCGTCGGCGGGTTCTCCGCGGTGTTCGTGCTGTTCGGCGCGTTCTTCGGCTACGCCGGCGATCATCTGGTCGCGCACGCGACCGCGATCGACCGCATCGCCGGTGGCGTTGCCATCGTCATGGGTCTGGCGTTCATGGGATGGCTGCCCGGCTTCCAGCGCGAATGGCGTTTCCACCGCTTGCCGTCACTCGGCATCGCGGGCGCGCCGCTGCTCGGGATTGCGTTCGGTGTCGGGTGGACGCCCTGCACCGGCCCGACCCTCGGCGTCGTGCTGGCGATCGCCGGCAACCCGGACACCGCTACCGCAGCGCGCGGGGCCGTCCTCACGGCGGCCTACTGCATCGGGCTCGGGGTGCCGTTCATCCTCGCCGGGCTCGGCTTCCGCCGCGCACTCGGCGCCTTCGCGTTCGTGAAGCGGCACTACGGCGTGGTTGTCCGCGGCGGCGGCCTGTTGCTGATCGCCGTCGGCGTCCTGCTGGTGACTGGCGAGTGGAACACGCTCTCGATCGACCTGCGCAACGCGCTGCCCTCATACACGGCGCCGGTCTGAGCGATGTCCGACACCGTCCTCGACGACGACCGCACCACCGCGCTCTCGACCCAGCCGGACGCGCCGGTGCGCGCTCCTGTCCGCACCCCGCTCGCGGCGCTGCGCCAGCTGTGGCGCCAGCTGACCAGCATGCGCACCGCGCTCCTGTTGCTCGCCCTGCTCGCACTCGCCGCGATCCCCGGCACGGTGATCCCGCAGCGCGGGCTCGACCCGGTCAAGGTCAACAGCTTCCTCGCGGCGCACCCGCACCTCGGGCCACTGATGGACAAGCTGTCACTGTTCGACGTCTTCGCGGCGCCGTGGTTCGCGGCGATCTACCTGCTGCTCGCGCTGTCCCTCGTCGGTTGTCTCGTGCCGCGGATCCGCCTGCACGCACGGGCGTTGCGCCGCCGGCCGCCGAACGCACCGCGTAACCTGACCCGGCTGACCGCCTCGACGCAGTGGGACAGCGATGAGCCGGCCGCGGACGTGGCGGCCCGCGTCCACCAGGTGCTGCGCGGCATGCACTGGCGGGCCGACGTACGCGAGGAGCCGGACGGTGTCGTCACCGTCGCTGCCGAGAAGGGTTACCTGCGCGAGACCGGCAACCTGGTCTTCCACGTCGCGCTGCTCTTGCTGCTGGTCGGCATCGCGCTCAGCGGCCTCTACGGATACAAGGGCACGGTGCTGGTCGGCCCCGGGCAGGGCTTCGCGAACGCGCGGCTCGACTACGACGTGTTCGAGCCGTCGCGGTTGTTCTCCAACTCCCAGCTCTCGCCGTTCTCGTTCAGCCTGCAGAACTTCACCGCGACGTACCAGTCGAACGGTGAGCCCACGGCGTTCAACGCCTACGTGAGCTACAAGTCCTCACCGAGCGCCGTCGCCAGGCCGTTCGACATTCGCGTCAACCATCCGCTGAACGTGAAGGGCGCGAAGATCTTCCTGGTCGGCCACGGGTACTCGCTGTTGCTCAAGGTGACCAACCGCAAGGGCCAGGTGGAGTACGACGGGCAAACGCCGTTCCTTCCGGACAACAGCCAGTTCGCGTCGCACGGCGTCGTGAAGATCCCGTCGCTCGGTGGCAAGGACGGCCAGCTCGGCCTGACCGGCGAGTTCTACCCGACCGCAGTTCCGACCACTGCCGGGCTGGTGTCCACGTATCCGGGTCTCGACAACCCGATGCTGTCGCTCGCGGCGTGGCGCGGCAACCTCGGCCTCAACAGCGGGGTGCCGCAGTCCGACTACTCGCTGCCGGTCGGCGGCCTGAAGAACATCGGTGTGAAGGACCTCACCAAGGGCGAGAGCTGGAAGCTGCCGGACGGCGCGACCGTGACGTTCGAGGGCATCGACCAGTGGGCCACCTTCCAGGTCGCGCACGAGCCCGGGAAGCGCACCGTTCTTGCCGCAGCCGTGCTGATCATCGCCGGCCTGCTCGGCTCGTTGCGGGTCCGGCGCCGGCGGTTCTGGATCCGGGCCGTGCCCGCCGCAGCCGGCGATCCGGCGGGGCGTACCGTAGTCACCGCGGCCGGGCTGGCGCGCAGCGATGTCGGTGGGTTCGTCGACGAGCTCGATGACCTGATGGCGCAGATCGGTCCGTCGCGCGCCGGGGATGCTGGGACCGAGAGGGACTGAGTGGCACCCAACCTTCACCTTGCACATGTCTCGGACGTGCTCCTGACCTGGACGGTCTTCTGCTACGCGTTCGCGATGCTGGGCTATGCCGCCGAGTTCGCCGCAACCCGCCGCTCGATGGCCCGGCGCGATGCCTCCGGCTTGTTCGCGCGCTACCTGTCGGGCGTCCGGCTCGGGCGAGCCGCGGTCGCGCTCACCGTGATCGGCTTCGGTTTCCACATCGCGTCGGTCACCACGCGCGGGCTGGCGGTGCACCGCGTGCCCTGGGGGAACATGTACGAGTTCTCCTGCATGGTCACGCTGGTTGCGGTCGCAATCTACCTCGCTTTGTTGATGAGCCAGCCGCTCAAGCGCATCGCCGCGACCGCGCTGCGCCGGCCGAACGCCCATCTGATCAGCTGGCGCTCGCGGGAGTCCGTGCGCTACCTCGGCGCGTTCATGATGGCGCCGGTGGTGCTCTACCTCGGCCTGGCCGGCACGGTGCTCTACGCCGCTCCCGGTCCGCTCGTCCCCGCCCTGGACTCGTACTGGATCAAGATCCACGTGGTCGCGGCAATCACGGCCACCGGTGCGTTCATGGTGTCCGGCGTCGTCACCGCTCTGTACCTGCTGAAGGAACGCTGGGAGCGCGGTCTGCCGCCGCTGCGCTTGGCGCTGCGCAGGCGAGTGCAGGCACCGCTTCGTCCCCAACGCGTCAGCGTGGGTCCCGGCACCGCTGCCGTGGCCGAGATGAACGCCCGCAGCGGGCTGATGCAATCGTTGCCATCCGCGGCGTCGCTGGACCGGCTGGCGTACCGGATCATCACCTTCGCGTTCCCGGTCTGGACCTTCGCGATCATCGCCGGCGCGATCTGGGCCGAGCAGGCCTGGAGCCGCTACTGGGGCTGGGACCCGAAGGAGACCTGGTCGTTCATCACCTGGCTCGGCTACGCGGCCTACCTGCATGCGCGCGCCACCGCAGGATGGCGCGGCCGCAAGGCAGCGATGCTCTCGCTGATCGCGTTCGCCTGCCTGATGGTCGACTACTACGTGGTGAACACCGTCATCACCGGCCTGCACTCCTACGCCGGTATCTCGTGAGGCCGGCCGGCCCGCTGCCGGCGTCCTCGCTCGCTCGCGTGCGGTAGCACGCCGCGCTCGCCGCCGCCTTCGCAGCGAACCGGCCGATCCTCACGAGACAGGCGCGCGCGTTGCATCGCCAGGGTGATCGGTGGCCGGGACGACGCTGGCCCGGCTCAGGCGGCTATGACCGCGCGGTCGCCGACTCCTCTCCGGCCTCCCGCGGCGACGGCGTCGCAGCACGCGAGCCGTCCTGACGCAGGAGATCTCTGATCTCCGACTCGCGGAAGCGCCGATGACCGCCCGGCGTCCGGATGCTGTTGATCCGCCCCGCTGCAGCCCATCGCGTGACCGTCTTCGGGTCTACGCGAAACAGGCTGGCGACCTCCCCCGGGGTCAAGAGCCGATCTCGGGACTCAACCACCACAAACCCCCTCCACTGTGCGCTGGCACGACGCACTCGCATTTAGTGTGACGTTTAGACCTCGTTGTTGTCAGCCAACGCCGCCGAATCGTTTCCAACTGCGGGCTCTGGTTGGCCCGACGTAGGCTGAACTGTATGGCAGCAGACGCGGGCGCGCCGCGAGGCGCGGGGCGCGCCGCGCTGGTCTACAACGCGGCGCGAGCCGGCCTGCTGGCGGCCTGCCTGGGCATCGGCTGGGCGATCGGTGTGCCGACGTTCCCCCTGATCATCGGCTCGCTTCTGATCTCCGGCATCTTGAGCTGGTTCCTGTTGCGGCGGCCGCGGGAGCAGCTGGCGGAGGCGGTTGAGCGCACCGTTGCCCGCGGACAGGCGAAGCTGGCCGCGCGTACCTCGGCCGAGGACGGGTACGTCGAAGCCGTGCAGGCGGCTCAGGAGGCGCAACACGCCGCCGCGGAGGTGACCGGCCCGGCAACCGCCCGCGCTGACCAGACCTCGTGATGCGGGCGCCACGGCGCGATCGCGTCATGGTGGTCGATGACGCGGCCAACCTGCGCGAGCTGCTCACGCTGCTGCTCGAGACCGAGGACGACTTCGAGGTCATCGGAACCGCTTCCGACGGCGCTCAGGCGCTCGCGGTCGGGGAGGCGTTGCGCCCCGACATCGTGTTGCTCGACCTGGCGATGCCGGTCATGGACGGGATGCAGGCGCTCCCGCAGCTGCGTGAGCGCCTGCCCGGCGCGCTGATCGTCATCTTCTCGGGGTTCGAGCAGGCCGACCTCGTGGACGAGGCGATGGCCGCCGGCGCCAACGCTTACCTCGAGAAGGGGGCCAGCGTGACGCAGCTGGTCGACCTGCTGCGCGAGCTCCGCGGCCGCCGGGTCACGGCCGAGTGACCGGGGCGAGCCGCCCCGCCGCGCGAGTCGCGCCCCGGGCTCGCGAAAATGACCCCGTGCCCCGGGCTCACCTGGACCGGCAGCCGCGCGAGGTTGCCGGGATGTTCGACGCGGTCGCCGACCGCTATGACCGCATGAACGCGGTGATGACGCTCGGGCAGGAGCGGCGCTGGCGGGAGTTGGTGGCCGACGCGCTCGAGGTGAACCCGGGTGACCGCGTGCTCGACCTGGCCGCCGGAACCGGTGCCAGCGCAGTGCCGATCCAGCGGCGCGGCGCATCCGTGGTGGCTTGCGACTTCTCGCTCGGGATGCTCTCGGTCGGCCGCCGCCGCCACCCGTCGCTCGAGTTCGCCGCGGGGGACGCTCTTGCGCTCCCGTTCTCCGCCGGCGGGTTCGACGCCGTGACGATCTCCTTCGGCTTGCGCAACGTGGCCGACGTCGATCTCGCGCTGACCGAGCTGGCTCGGGTCACCCGACCGGGCGGACGCCTCGTGGTGCTGGAGACGAGTGCGCCGCGGCGAGAGCCGTTCCGCGCGGGTCATCGCTTCTACGTGACCCACGTCCTCCCGCGGCTGGCGGCGTTGGTCACCGGCGACGCCCAGGCGTATGACTACCTCGCCGAGTCGGTCGCGCAGTGGCCGGCGCCGGCCGAGGTCAGCGCCCGCCTGGCCGCGGCCGGATGGACCGCAGTGGGTTGGCGGACGCTGTCGTTCGGAGCCGTGGCCATGCATCGCGCGACCCGCACCGGCCCGGCCCGTCACTAGACTCATGTGAACGGTTTCACGAGCAGGAGATCATGAGCACGCAGCATGCGGACTACGACGCGGACGTCGTCGTGGTCGGCGCCGGCCCCGGCGGTTCGACCGCGGCATACTGGCTGGCCCAGGCCGGGCTGGACGTCATCGTGGCCGAGAAGTCGCAGTTTCCGCGGGAGAAGGTCTGCGGCGACGGGCTCACTCCGCGTGCGGTGAAGCAGCTGGTCGCCATGGGCATCCCGACCGAGCCGGCCGATGGCTGGATCGCGAACAAAGGGCTGCGCATCATCGGTGGTGGGATGCGGCTCGAGATCCCGTGGCCGGATCTCGCGAGCTATCCGTCGTACGGATTGGTCCGCCCGCGGCTGGACTTCGACGAGGTGCTCGCCCGCGCCGCCCAGAAGGCCGGCGCGCAGGTCTACGAGCAGACCACCGTGATCGATCCGGTGCGCGAGGAGCGCACCGGGCGAATCGTCGGCGTGGCCACCAAGGACGGACGCCGCTTCCGGGCGCCGATCACGCTGGTCGCCGACGGCAACAGCTCGCGGCTGTCGCTCGCGCTCGGCCGCCAGCGCCGCGAGGACCGGCCGATGGGGGTCGCCTACCGCCGGTACTTCCGCAGTCCGCGCCACGACGACGACTGGCTGGAGTCCTGGCTCGAGCTGTGGGACGGCGCGATCGGCCAGAGCCGGCTGCTGCCGGGCTACGGCTGGGTGTTCGGCGTCGGTGACGGCACCAGCAACGTCGGGCTCGGCATCCTGAACACCTCGGACGCGTTCGGCAAGACCGACTACCGCGCCATGCTCGATCGCTGGTGCGCCTCGCTGCCCGAGGAGTGGGGCTTCACCGAGGAGAACTCGGTCGGCCCGACTCGTGGAGCGGCACTGCCGATGGCGTTCAACCGCAAGCCGCACTACGCCGACGGCGCCCTTCTGGTCGGCGATGCCGGCGGGATGGTCAACCCGATGAACGGCGAGGGGATCGCCTACGCGATGGAGTCCGGGCGGCTCGCCGCCGAGCTGGTCGCGCTCGCGCTCGCCGAGCCGGAAGGACCGCGCCGCGAACGGGTGCTCGAGGGGTATCCGGCGGCGCTCGAGGAGACCTACGGCGGCTACTACACGATCGGGCGGATCTTCGTAAAGGCGATCGGGCACCCGTCCGTGATGAAGCTGTGCACCCGCCACGGGCTCCCGCACCCCGCGCTCATGCGGTTCTGCCTGAAGCTGCTCGCCAACCTCTCCGAGCCCCGCGGCGGCGACGCGGCGGACCGCATCATCGCCGGCCTCAACCGATTGACCCCGGCCGCGTGATCCGGGCGTGAGCGCGCCACCTAGACTTTCGTGGGTTTGACCGCCGAGACGTCGCGAAGGAGGACATCGTGGTCCCGATCCTGATCCTGGCCCTCATCGGTGCCGGCTTCGCGGTGTTTTCGATCGTGGCCGGGTCCCTTGCCGGGCCGAAGCGGTTCAACCGCGCGAAGCTCGAGTCCTACGAGTGCGGCATCGAGCCGACGCCTCAGGCATTCCGCGGCCACCGGCTCCCGGTGAAGTACTACACGACCGCAATGCTGTTCATCGTCTTCGACATCGAGATCGTGTTCATCTACCCGTGGGCCGTGCATTTCAACGCCCTCGGGTTGTTCGGCTTGGTCGAGATGATCCTTTTCATCGGCGCCGTGTTCGTGATCTACGCCTACGTGTGGCGGCGCGGCGGTCTCGAGTGGGACTGAGCTGACATGGGCATCGAGGAGAAGATCCCCGACGGGATCCTGCTGACCACCGTCGCCAAGGTGCTCAACACCGCGCGGAAGAACTCGGTCTGGCCGGCGCAGTTCGGCCTGGCCTGCTGCGCGATCGAGATGATGGCGGTCGGTGGCCCGCGCTTCGACATCGCTCGGTTCGGGATGGAACGCTTCAGCGCGTCCCCTCGCCAGGCCGACCTGATGATTGTCGCCGGCCGGGTGTCGCAGAAGATGGCGCCGGTTCTGCGCCAGATCTACGACCAGATGCCCGAGCCCAAGTGGGTGCTCGCGATGGGCGTCTGCGCGAGCAGCGGCGGCATGTTCAACAACTACGCGATCGTGCAGGGCGTCGACCACGTCGTGCCGGTCGACATGTACCTGCCCGGCTGCCCGCCGAGGCCGGAGATGCTGCTCGACGCGATCCTCAAGCTGCACGAGAAGATCCGCAACGGCCCGATCAGCGGCAAGCCGGACTGGACCGAGCTCGGCGGCACCGCGCCGTACGAGAAGCCGATCGAGCGGGACACCCGGATCTCGAAGGGCGTGCCGGACGACGCCGAGGTGCCCGCCTTCACCGCGCCCCTACCGGGAGCCGGATCGTGACCGAACCGACCGACGAGGGCGTCGCCGCGGCGCCCTCGAGCGATGAGCCGACCGGGGCCGGCGGCAAGCGCCACGACCTGTTCGGCGCGTCCGGCTTCGGCGACACCTCCGGATTCGGCGGGCTGGTCGTCCGCCCGCCGCAGCTGGTGTCCTCGCCGCGCCCCTACGGTGGCTGGTTCGACGAGGCCGCCGATGCGCTCGAGTCGGCCTACCCCGACTTCGGCGACGCGATCGAGCGCATCGTGGTGCATCGCGGCGAGCTGACGCTCTACGTACGCCGGGAGCCGCTCGCCGAGCTGCTCCGGGCGCTGCGCGACGACCCGCGGCTGCGCTTCGAGATGTGCGCGTCGGTCTCCGGCGCCGACTATCCCGACGACCCGACCGGCCGGCGGCTGCACGCGGTCTACCACCTGCTGTCGATGACCTTCCGGCGCCGGATCCGGCTCGAGGTGTCGGTGACCGCGGAGGATCCGCACATCCCGAGCGCCACCGAGGTCTACCCGACCGCCAACTGGCACGAGCGCGAGACGTGGGACTTCTTCGGGATCGTCTTCGACGGGCACCCCGGCCTGACCCGGATCGAGATGCCGGACGACTGGCCGGGGCACCCCCAGCGCAAGGACTACCCGCTCGGCGGGGTCCCGGTGGAGTACAAGGGCGCGACCGTGCCGCCACCCGACGAGCGGCGGTCCTACGCATGACCGAGTCCGGAACCGACCAGGGAACGCCGTACACCAGCACGTACAACGAGGCGGACCCGTACGCCGGTGCGGAGCCCGAGGGCGAGGGACGCGTCTTCACCGTCGGCGGCGGTGACTGGGAGGACGTCGTCTCGGCGATCGACCCGGCGGAGAGCGAGCGGATCGTCGTCAACATGGGTCCGCAGCACCCCTCGACGCATGGCGTGCTCCGGATCGTGCTCGAGCTCGAGGGCGAGACCGTGATGGCCGCCCGGCCGGTGATCGGGTACCTGCACACCGGCATCGAGAAGAACATGGAGTACCGCAACTGGACGCAGGCGGTGACCTTCGTCACCCGCGCCGACTACCTGTCTCCGATGTTCAACGAGGCGACCTACTGCCTCGGGGTCGAGCGCCTGCTGGACATCGAGGACCAGATTCCGCAGCGGGTGAGGGTGCTGCGGGTGCTGGTGCTTGAGCTGCAGCGGATCTCCTCGCACCTGGTCTGGCTCGGCACCGGCGGTCTCGAGCTCGGGGCCCTGACCGCGATGCTGCTGGCGTTCCGCGAGCGCGAGGAGATCAGCAAGATCTTCGAGATGATCACCGGACTGCGGATGAACCATGCCTACATCCGCCCGGGCGGCGTCGCGCAGGACATCCCGCCGGGCGCCGTCGATGCGATCCGCCAGTTCGTGCCGGTGATGCGCAGCCGGGTCGACGAGTACGAGGACCTGCTGTCGGCCAACCCGATCTGGATGGCTCGGACCCAGGGCGTCGGCTACCTCGACACCGAGTCCTGCATGCAGCTCGGCATTACCGGCCCGCTGCTGCGCGCATCGGGGCTGGCGTGGGACCTGCGGCGCGAGATGCCGGTGCTCGACTACGACACCTACGACTTCGACGTACCGATCGAGACCGCGGGCGACTGCTATGCGCGGTACAAGGTCCGGCTGAACGAGATGCGCGAGTCGCTGCGGATCATCGAGCAGGCGCTCGACCGGCTGCGCCCGGGTCCGACGATGGTCGAGGACAAGAAGATCGCCTGGCCGGCGCAGCTCGCGCTCGGCTCCGACGGCCTCGGCAACTCTCTCGATCACATCCGCCGGATCATGGGTACGTCGATGGAGGCGTTGATCCACCACTTCAAGCTGGTGACCGAGGGCTTCCGCGTCCCTGCCGGCCAGGTCTACGTCCCTGTCGAGTCGCCGCGCGGCGAGCTCGGTGCGCACGTCGTCTCCGACGGCGGCACCCGCCCGTACCGCGTGCACCTGCGCGATCCCAGCTTCGTCAACCTGCAGGCCGTGCCGGCCGTCACCGAGGGCGGGATGGTCGCGGACATCGTGGCGAGCGTGGCGAGCATCGATCCGGTCATGGGTGGGGTGGACCGCTGATGCTGAGCGACGACACCCGGCGGATGGCGGCCGAGATCATCGCGCGGTATCCGAAGCCGCGCTCGGCGTTGCTGCCCTTGCTGCACCTGGTGCAGAGCGAGGAGGGCTACGTCACCACGGAAGGGATCGCGCTGTGCGCCGAGCTGCTCGACCTGACCAAGGCTGAGGTCAGCGCCGTGTCGACCTTCTACACGATGTACAAGCGGCGCCCGGTCGGCGACTACCACGTCGGCGTGTGCACCAACACGCTGTGCGCCGTGATGGGAGGCGACGCCATCTACGCCGCGCTGAAGGAGCACACCGGCATCTCGACCCAGAACGGCGTCACCGACGACGGCAAGGTCTCGCTCGAACACGTTGAGTGCAACGCGGCGTGCGACTACGCACCTGTGGTGATGGTCAACTGGGAGTTCTTCGACAACCAGACCCCGGCGTCGGCCCGTGAGCTGGTCGACGCGCTGCGGGCGGGCGAGCCGGTGACGCCGACCCGTGGCGCGGCGTCGGTGTGCACCTGGAAGGAAGCGGAGCGGATCCTCGCCGGCTTCCCCGACGGACGTGCGGACGAGGGCATCGCGGCCGGCCCGGCCAGCCTGGAAGGGCTCAACCTGGCCAACGAGCGCGGAGAGACCGCATGAGCTCGCCGTACCGGTCCGCTGCTCCTGAGCGCCACGACCGCGCGGGGTCGCCGCGATGAACCTGACGCCTGTGCTCACCGCCAACTGGGGCGATGAGAAGCCGTGGACGCTCGAGGGCTACGGCGGGGACTACCCGGCGGCGCGCAAGGCGCTGACCGAGATCTCACCCGACGACGTCATCACCGCGGTGAAGGACTCGGGGCTACGAGGTCGAGGCGGCGCGGGCTTCCCGACCGGCGGCAAGTGGGGGTTCATCCCGCAGGACGACGGCAAGCCGCACTATCTCGTCGTCAACGCCGACGAGTCCGAGCCCGGGACCTGCAAGGACATCCCGCTCATGCTCGCGAACCCGCATTCGCTGGTCGAGGGCATCGTCATCACCTGTTTCGCGATCCGGTCGAACCTCGCCTTCATCTACATCCGGGGCGAGGTCCTGCACGTTGTACGACGGGTGCAGGCTGCGGTCGCCGAGGCCTACACCGCCGGCCTGCTCGGGAAGAACCTGTTCGACACCGGCTTCGACCTCGACGTCGTCGTGCACGCGGGCGCGGGCGCCTACATCTGCGGCGAGGAGACCGCGCTGCTCGACTCGCTCGAGGGCTACCGCGGCCAGCCGCGCCTGCGCCCGCCGTTCCCTGCGATCGCCGGCCTGTACGCGAGCCCGACCGTCGTCAACAATGTCGAGTCGATCGCAAGCGTCCCGCCGATCATCGCGCGCGGCGTCGAGTGGTTCCGCGGTTTCGGGCGCGAGAAGTCGCCGGGCTTCACGCTGTACTCGCTGTCCGGACACGTGACCCGTCCCGGCCAGTACGAAGCGCCGCTCGGTGTCACCCTGCGGGAGTTGCTCGACCTCGCCGGCGGCGTCCGCGAGGGGCATGAGCTGAAGTTCTGGACGCCCGGTGGCTCCTCCACGCCGCTGCTCACGGCGGAGCATCTCGACGCGCCGCTGGACTACGAGGGCATGACCGACGTCGGTTCCATGCTCGGCACCAAGGCGTTGCAGATCTTCGACGACACGACGTGCGTGGTTAGAGCGGTCCTGAGGTGGACGGAGTTCTACGCGCACGAGTCGTGCGGCAAGTGCACGCCGTGCCGTGAAGGCACGTACTGGATGGTCCAGATCCTCGAACGGCTCGAGGCGGGCGATGCGGACGAGAGCGACATCGACACGTTGCTCGACACCTGCGACAACATCTTCGGACGGGCCTTCTGCGCGCTGGGGGACGGCGCGGTGAGCCCGATCATCTCTTCGGTGCAGTACTTCCGCGACGAGTACGTCGCTCACTGGGAGAACAACGGCTGCCCGTTCGACCCGGATGCCTCGACGCTGTTCAGCTCGGCAGGAGCGAAGAAGTGACGGCCGAAGCGGTCGACCCCGCCGTGACCCCGGTCGAGCTCGTGAGCGCGACGATCGACGGCATCGCGATCCGGGTTCCCAAGGACACGCTGATCATCCGCGCGGCCGAACTGGCGGGCATCGACGTGCCGCGGTTCTGCGACCATCCGCTGCTCGACCCGATCGGCGCGTGCCGGCAGTGCCTGGTCGAGGTCGAGGGACAGCGCAAGCCGGTCGCCTCGTGCACCGTCGCGGTCAGCGAGGGCATGGTGGTCAAGACCCAGCTCACCTCGCCGATCGCATTGAAGGCGCAGGAGAGCAACCTCGAGTTCCTGCTGCTGAACCATCCGCTCGACTGCCCGGTGTGCGACAAGGGCGGCGAGTGCCCGCTGCAGAACCAGACGCTGACCCACGGCCCGGCCGAGAGCCGGTTCAAGGACGTGAAGCGCACCTACGAGAAGCCGATCGCGATCTCGTCCCAGGTCCTGCTGGACCGTGAGCGGTGCGTGCTGTGCGCGCGGTGCACGCGCTTCTCGCAGCAGATCGCGGGCGACCCGTTCATCGACCTGTTCGAGCGCGGTGCGCTCGAACAGGTAGCGATCTTCGAAGAAGAGCCGTTCACGTCGTACTTCTCCGGCAACACCGTGCAGATCTGCCCGGTGGGAGCGCTGACCGGATCGCAGTACCGCTTCCGGGCCCGGCCCTTCGACCTGGTCTCGACGCCGTCGGTGTGCGAGCACTGCGCGTCCGGCTGCCAGCAGCGAACCGACTGGCGGCGCGGGAAGGTGCTGCGCCGGTTGGCCGGCGACGACCAGGACGTCAACGAGGAGTGGAACTGCGACAAGGGCCGGTGGGGGTTCGGCTACTCGACCGCTCGGGACCGCATCCTGACCCCGCTGGTTCGCGACGCTGACGGCTACCTGGTCGAGGCGTCGTGGAGCGAGGCGCTCGCCCGCGCCGCCGCCGGGCTCTCGCAGTGGCGCGGCCGGACCGGCGTGCTGACCGGCGGCCGGCTGACCGTCGAGGATGCGTTCGCATACTCGAAGTTCGCGCGGGTGGCACTCGGGTCGAACGACATCGACTTTCGGGCGCGACCGCACTCGGCCGAGGAGCGGGAGTTCCTGGCCGCGCAGGTAGCTGGGCGTTACCTCGAGACGACGTACGCCGATCTCGACGCGGCACCGGCCGTGTTGTTGGCCGGGCTCGAGCCCGAAGAGGAGTCGCCGATCGTCTTCCTGCGCCTGCGCAAGGCGGCGCAGAAGGACGGCCTCGACGTGTTCGGGATCGCTCCGTTCGCCACCGCGGGTCTGACCAAGCTGCACGGGCGCTTGCTCGCCGCCGGCCCGGGTGGCGAGGCCGACGTGCTCTCCGCCCTCGGGAAGGACGACTTCTCCCACGCCGGCCTGCGCGAGGCGGGCGAGGCGCTGCGGCAGCCCGGCGCGGTCATCATGATCGGCGAGCGGCTGGCCATGTCACCGGGCGCGCTGAGCGCCGCCGTGGGCCTGGCGGATGCGGTCGGCGCGCGGCTGGTCTGGGTGCCGCGGCGGGCCGGCGACCGGGGAGCGGTCGACGCCGGGTGCCTGCCCAACCTGCTGCCCGGCGGGCGCGCGCTCGCCTACTCCGCGGCGCGGGAGCAGGTGGAGAAGCTCTGGGGTGCCCTGCCGTCCGAGCCGGGCCGTGACGGAGACGCGATCGTAAAGGCGGCAGCGGCCGGGCAGCTCGCGCTGGTCGTGGCTGGGGTCGACCCGGCCGATCTCGCTGACCCCGACCTGGCGCTCCGGGCGCTCGAGGCGGCGCCGTTCGTCGTCTCGCTCGAGATCCGGGACTCCGCGGTGACCGACCGCGCCGACGTGGTGTTCCCGGTGGCGCCGGTGGTCGAGAAGGCCGGCAGCTTCCTCGACTGGGAGGGCCGGGCTCGGCCGTTCGACGCGACCCTCGAGTCGACGGGTGCGTTGAGCGACGGCCGGGTGCTCGACCGGCTCGCGACCGAGCTGGGCGTCGAGCTCGACACCGCCACGGCGCGAAGCATCCGCGCGCAGATCGCGATGCTCGGCTCCTGGGCCGGTCCGCGCCCGCCGGCGCCGGTCTACCCGGCACCGGCCGCCACCACCCCCGGCTCGGGTGAGGCGCTGCTGGCGACCTGGCACCACCTGCTCGACGACGGTCGCCTCCAGGAGCACGAGCCCTACCTCGCGGGCACTCGCAAGCCCGCGGTGGCCCGACTGTCCCGGACGAGCGCGAACGCGCTCGGGATCGACAACGGCGCCGAGGTCAGCGTGAGCACCGATCGCGGCACGGTTACGCTTCCGGTCGCGATCACCGAGATGCCGGACCAGGTGGTCTGGCTCCCGACGTACTCCGTTGGCTCGCATCTGTACGCGACCCTCGGGGCAGGATCGGGCGCCGTGGTCCGGCTGGCAGCGGCGGGAGGGTCGTGATGCATCTCGTCTCGGCCGCGGCCGCCGGTGGCACGCACCTGAACGCGTTCGGCAACGACCCGTGGTGGCTGACCCTCGTCAAGTGCCTCGTCGTGTTCGTCTTCCTCGTAGTCACGACCCTGCTGATGATCTGGGCCGAGCGCCGGGTGATCGGCTTCATGCAGGCGCGGCTCGGCCCCAACCGGGTCGGCCCGTTCGGCGTGGTGCAGGGGCTCGCCGACGGCATCAAGCTGGCGTTGAAGGAAGACCTCATCCCGGCGATGGTCGACAAGCCGCTGTACATCCTGGCTCCGGTCGTCGCGAGTGCTCCCGCGTTCCTGTCCTTCGCGGTCATCCCGGTGGGGCCGGTCGTGTCCATCGGCGGGCACCGCACGCCGCTGCAGATCACCGACCTACCGGTCGCCGTGCTCTTCATCCTCGCGATGGCCTCGATCGGGGTCTACGGGATCGTGCTGGCCGGCTGGTCGAGCCAGTCGCCGTACCCGTTGCTCGGCGCGCTGCGCTCGGCCGCGCAGGTCATCTCCTACGAGGTCGCGATGGGCCTCGCCCTGGCCGGTGTCTTCCTGTACGCCGGTTCGCTGTCGACCAGCCAGATCGTGTCGGCACAGGCAAAGCTCTGGTACGCGCTGCCCCTGATCCCGTCGCTGTTGATGTACCTCATCGCGATGGTCGGCGAGACCAACCGGGCGCCCTTCGACCTGCCGGAGGCCGAGAGCGAGCTGGTCGCCGGCTTCCACACCGAGTACGCGTCGCTGAAGTTCGCGATGTTCTTCCTCGCCGAGTACATCAACGTCACGACCGTGAGTGCGCTCGCGACCACGCTGTTCCTCGGTGGCTGGCGGGCGCCGTGGCCGCTGTCGCTGATCGGCAACGACGAGCTCAACCACGGCTGGTGGCCGGTGTTGTGGTTCCTCGGCAAGATCTTCGTGCTGCTGTTCACCTTCATCTGGCTGCGCGGCACGCTGCCGCGACTGCGCTACGACCAGTTCATGCGGCTGGGCTGGAAGGTGCTGATCCCGTTCAGCCTGGTGTGGCTGTTGATCGTGGCCGCCTTCCGTGAGCTCACCAACGAGGGGAAGACCCGCGTGCAGACGCTGGCCTGGGTCGGTATCCCGGTTGCGGCGGTCGTGTTGATCTGGACCTTTGTCGCCGAGTCGCGCGCGAGCCAGGCCGCGGCCGACGCCGAGCTGGCCGAGCTCGAGGCCGCCGCCGAGCGGGAAGCCGGGGATACGACCGGCTACCCGGTGCCCGTGCTGTCGGCTGCGGGCCCGGTGCCGGAGCTCGAGCGAGGGGCGGACTCCACCGAGGTGCTCGATGGCTGACGAAGACGTCCCCCCGACCCGCCCGGACTCCAGCGTGGAGCGGGTCGAGCCCGACACCGAAACCGCGCCCGGAGCACTTCAGCAGGGCCCCGCAACGACGCCGGAGACGCCGAGCAGCACGGCCGCGCCCGAGCGCAAGCAGTCGTTGCTGAAGGAGATCTTCGCGCCGGTCGCCGGCTTCGGGGTGACCTTCCGAACGATGCTCACCAAGCCGGTCACCGAGCAGTACCCGGAGGAGAAGCTCCCGACCGAGCCGCGCTACCACGGCCGGCACCTGCTGAACCGACACCCGGACGGCTTGGAGAAGTGCGTCGGCTGTGAGCTGTGCGCGTGGGCGTGCCCCGCGGACGCGATCTACGTCGAGGGTGCGGACAACACCGAACAGGCGCGCTACTCACCCGGCGAGCGGTACGGCGCGGTGTACCAGATCAACTACCTGCGGTGCATCTTCTGCGGGTTGTGCATCGAGGCCTGCCCGACCCGGGCGCTCACGATGTCGAACGAGTACGAGCTGGCTGATGACAGCCGGGTCGACCTGATCTTCACCAAGGACCAGCTGCTCGCTCCGCTCCAGCCCGGCATGGAAGCGCCGCCGCACCCGATGCGCCTCGGCGACGACGAGAAGGACTACTACGATCGGCCGGCGACGCCCACCGCGAAGGAGGGCCGGTCGTGACGGGGACGCTGCTCGCGGCAGCGTCCGGCTCGCCCCCGCTGCACGAGGCTTTCGTGTTCTGGATCCTCGGCCCGATCGCGGTGGCCGCAGCGGTCGGCATGGTGCTGGCCCGCAGTGCGATCCATGCCGCCCTGCTGCTCGCGATCGTGATGCTCTGCCTCGCGGCGTTTTACACGACCGAGAACGCACCGTTCCTCGCGGTCGTCCAGGTCGTCGTCTACACCGGCGCGGTCCTGATGCTCTTCCTGTTCGTGCTCATGCTGATCGGCGTCGACTCGATGGACTCCCTGGTCGAGACGTTGCGCGGTCAACGGCTGGCCGCGTTCGTCATCGGGCTCGGGTTTGCCGTGCTGCTGGTCGCCACCTTGGCCACCGCCCTTGCGGGGTTCTCGCCGAAGGGCGTCACGGCGGCGGAGCACGGCCAGGGCAACGTCGCCGCGATCGCCAACCTGCTGTTCAGCCGGTACGTGTTCGCCTTCGAGGCCACGAGCGCGCTCCTCATCACGGCCGGCCTCGGCGCGATGGTGCTCGCGCACCGAGAGCCGAGCGAAACCAAGCAGCGCAGCCAGCGGGAACGCATGGAGGCCCGTCGCGACAAGGGCGGAGCGGGCATGGGCCCGCTGCCGGGCCCCGGCGTCTATGCCGACCACGACGCGGTCGACACGCCCGCCCTGCTGCCGGACGGCTCGATCGCTGCGCCGAGCGTGCCCGACTACCTGCAGGTGTCCTCCGCTCGGCACCACGTCGACGCCACCGAGCGAGAGCTGGAGCGGTGAGCGGATGAGCGCGGACTACTACCTGTATCTGTCGGCGGTGCTGTTCACCATCGGCGCGATCGGCGTACTCGTGCGCCGCAACGCGATCGTCGTGTTCATGTGCGTCGAGCTGATGCTCAACGCGGTCAACCTCACGTTGGTGACGTTTGCCCGGCTCAACGGCAGTCTGGACGGGCAGATCATCGCGTTCTTCGTGATGGTGGTCGCCGCCGCAGAGGTCGTCATCGGGCTCGCGATCATCATGTCCATCTTCCGATCTCGGCGGTCCGCCTCCGTCGACGACGCGAACCTGTTGAAGTACTGAGCCGCCGATGACTCTCGCGTCCGCCCCGACGACCGTGCACTACGCCAGTGCCACGGGGGCCTTCGACCTGACCTTCCTGCTCGTGCTCCTGCCGGCACTGAGCGCCGCCGTTCTGCTGCTCGGCGGGCGCCGGACGAACTCCTGGGGCCACCTGCTCGGCTGCGCGACGCCGATCGCCGCGTTCGTCATCGCGGTCATCGAGTTCTTCGCGTTGATCGGTCGTGACCACGGCGAGAACCGCCAGCTCGACCAGCATCTGTTCAGCTGGGTGCCGGTCGCCGGCTTCCACGTCAACGCCAACGTGCTTCTGGACCCGCTCTCGATCACGTTCGTCCTGCTGATCACCGGCGTCGGCTCCCTGATCCACGTCTACTCGATCGGCTACATGGCCGAGGACCCGGACCGCCGGCGCTTCTTCGGCGAGCTCAACCTGTTCGTCGCGGCGATGCTCTTGCTGGTGCTCGCGGACAACTACCTGGTCCTGTACGTCGGATGGGAAGGCGTTGGTCTCGCGTCGTACCTCCTGATCGGTTTCTGGTCGCAGAAGCCGAGCGCTGCCGTCGCGGCGAAGAAGGCGTTCCTGGTCAACCGGGTCGGAGACCTCGGGCTCTCGCTCGGGATCATGCTGATGTTCACCACCTTCGGGACAGTGGCGTTCGACGGGGTGTTCAACGGCGCGCGCAGCGGTCACGCACACAGCGGCACCATGACGGCAATCGGCCTGCTGCTGTTGCTCGGCGCGTGCGGCAAGAGTGCGCAGGTCCCGCTGCAGTCCTGGTTGCTCGACGCGATGGAGGGTCCGACTCCGGTCTCTGCGTTGATCCATGCCGCGACGATGGTGACCGCTGGCGTCTACCTCGTGGCGCGGTCCAATGCGATCTACGACGTGGCGCCGGATGCCCGGTTGGTGGTCGAGATCGTGGGAGCGGTGACGCTCATCTTCGGAGCAGTCATCGGGTGCGCGCACGACGACATCAAGAAGGTGCTCGCGGCCTCCACGATGAGCCAGATCGGCTACATGATGCTCGCGGTCGGGATCGGCCCGGCGGCCTATGCCTTTGGCATCCTGCATCTGCTGACACATGGCTTCTTCAAGGCGGACATGTTCCTATCCGCCGGGTCGGTGATGCACGGCAACGACGACGAGGTCAACATGCGCCGCTTCGGCGGTCTGCGCAAGGTGATGCCGTGGACGTTCGCGTGTTTCGCGTTCGGCTACCTCGCGATCATCGGCATCATCCCGTTCTCAGGGTTCTTCTCCAAGGACAAGATCATCGAGTCCGCCCTCGACCAGGGTGGAGCTCGAGGCGACATCTTCGGCGCCGTCGCACTGGCCGGTGCCGGCCTGACCGCGTTCTACATGACCCGGCTCATGCTCATGACGTTCTTCGGCAACAAGCGCTGGCCGAGGGACGTGCACCCGCACGAGTCGCCGAACGTCATGGTCATCCCGATGGCGATCCTCGCCTTCGGCGCGCTGGTCTCCGGCTACCTGCTGATCCTGCACGGTGACCTGCAGCACTTCCTGACGCCGAGTGTCGGAGCGATCGCCGTACCCGCGCACCGGCCGCTTTCAGCAACCGCGCTCAGCCTGCTCGCGCTCGCGGTCGTGCTCGTCGGCGTCGGCATCGCCTACTGGCGGGTGGGCATGCGACCGGTGCCGGCCGAGCCGCCGACGCACGTGACGCCGATCACGGTGGCGGCGCGCAAGTCGCTATTCGGTGATGCGCTGAACGAGGCCGTCTTCATGCGACCGGGCCAGTACCTGACTCGCGCGCTCGTCTTCTTCGACAACCGGGGCGTCGACGGCGTCGTCAACGGCTTCGCCGCGGGCATCGGCGGCACGAGCGCGCGGGTGCGCCGGGCGCAGACCGGCTTCGTCCGTTCGTACGCGTTGTCGATGCTCGCCGGTGCATTCGCGGTGGCCGCGACCCTCGTGCTGCTGAGGGTGGGGTGATCGCGGTGCACAGCGGGTTCCCCTGGGTGATGGTCACGGCGCTGGTGCCGCTTGCCGGCGTGGTCGCGATCCTGGCGTTGCCCAAGGCGCGCGAGCAGCAGGCGAAGTTCGTGGCGCTCGGTGCCTCGCTCGTCGCGATGGTCGTGTCGATCGTCATGGCGTTCGCCTACAAGACCAACGGCGCGCGCTTCCAGTTTGTGCAGGACTACACCTGGATCAAGGCGTTCGGCGCGCATTACGCGCTCGGCGTGGACGGCATCGCGCTCGCGCTGATCCTCATGACCACGGTGCTGACCCCGGTCTGCGTGCTCGCGTCGTGGCACGACGCCGACCCGGTCGACGGACCGGACGGCCCGGCACCGAGCGGTCGCGGGCCGCGGCTGTTCTTCGCGCTGCTGCTTGCGACCGAGACGCTGGTCGTCGGGGTGTTCGGTGCGCTGGACGTGTTCTTCTTCTACGTCCTGTTCGAGGCGATGCTCATCCCGATGTACTTCCTGATCGGGTCCTTCGGTGGCCCGCGCCGGTCGTACGCCGCAGTGAAGTTCCTGCTCTACTCCCTCGCCGGCGGCCTGCTGATGCTGGTCGCGGTGATCGCCCTGTACGTCGTCTCGAGCCACCAGCTCGGCACCGGCACGTTCGACTACCAGGTGCTCGTCTCGAGGCTGCACATCTCCCACGGCGAGCAGGTCGCGCTGTTCCTCGGGTTCTTCATCGCGTTCGCGATCAAGGCGCCGCTCTGGCCGTTCCATACCTGGCTGCCGGATGCCGCGAGCGAGGCGCCGACCGGGACCGCCGTGATGCTGGTCGGCGTCCTGGACAAGGTCGGAACCTTCGGGTTCCTGCGCTTCTGCATCCCGCTGTTCCCCTACGCCTCCAAGCTGCTCGCGCCGTACGTCCTCGGCTTGTGCGTGACCGGCATCCTGTACGGCGCGCTGGCGGCGATCGGGCAGCGCGACATGAAGCGGCTGGTCGCCTACTCCTCGGTGTCGCACTTCGGCTTCATCGCGCTCGGAGTCTTCGCCTTCACGACCCAGGGCGGCTCGGGCGCGACGCTGTACATGGTCAACCACGGGTTCTCCACCGGCGCGCTGTTCATCGTTGTCGGGTTCCTGGCCTCGCGCCGTGGCTCGCGCCTGGTCGACGACTTCGGTGGCGTGGCGAAGGTCGCGCCGTGGCTCGGTGCGATGGTGATGGTCGCCGGGCTGTCGGCGCTCGCGCTCCCCGGCATGTCGACCTTCGTGAGCGAGTTCCTCGTGCTGGTCGGGACGTTCACGGCGCACCGCTGGTTCGCGGTCGTGGGGATCTTCGGCATCGTGCTGGCCGCCGTCTACGTGCTCTGGATGATCCAACGCACGATCCACGGCCCGGTGACGGCCGCGGTCGAGGGCTTCAAGGACCTCAGCCTGCGGGAGGCCTGGGTCATCGCGCCGGTCATGGTCGTGATCGTCGCGCTCGGTGTCTACCCGAAGCCGATCCTCGACTTCATCAACCCGTCGGTGCAGCAGACCAACTCGGTGGTCCGGACGCACGACCCGTACCCCTCGGTCCCGGAACGATCCGCGACGAACGCGGCCTGTTCGACGAGCCTTGCTCGCCCGGTACCGAAGAACATCGGGACCGCCGCCTACCAGTCGCGCCTGACGATCACGCTGTGTGACACCTATTCCGGGATCGTCAACGTCAACACCGGACTGGGCAAGCCCGTGTCGCACTTCGGCGCCGGGAGTGGCAAGTGAGCGACTTCCACTCCCCGTCCATCGCGTACCACGCGCTGATGCCGATCATCATCCCGGCCGGCGCGGCCGTGGTCGGCGTACTGGTCGATGCGTTCGTGCCGGCGGTCGCGCGCTGGCGCACGCAGGTTGCGGTCGCGCTGCTCGGTCTGCTCGGCGCGCTGGTCGCGGCCGCTGCTCTCGCCGGCGACCACATCGTCACGGCTGGGACCGCGGTCAGCGTGGACGGGCCGACGCTGTTCCTCCAGGGGACGATCGCGGTGCTCGGCATCGCCAGCGTTCTGCTGGTCTCGGACCGTTCGCCGGGGATGGGTGGCGGTGCCCTGGTTGCACAGGCGTCGTCGACGCCTGGCTCGTCCGAAGAGCGGGCCGGGATCATCAGTGGCCGGGCGCAGACCGAGGTCTTCCCGCTGATGATGTTCGCGGTCACCGGCATGATGCTGTTCCCGGCCGCGAACGACCTGCTGATCCTCTTCGTCGCGCTCGAGGTCCTGTCGCTGCCGCTCTACCTGCTGTGCGGGCTGGCGCGCCGCCGCCGGCTGCTGAGCCAGGAGGCGGCGGTCAAGTACTTCCTGCTCGGCGCGTTCTCCTCGGCGTTCTTCCTGTACGGCGTTGCCTTGCTCTACGGCTACGCCAACACGGTGTCGCTCGCCGGTATCCAGGCCGCGACGGTGACGGGCACGCACAGCGACACGCTGCTGTTCCTCGGGCTCGCGCTGCTGGCGGTCGGGCTGCTGTTCAAGGTTGGAGCGGCGCCGTTCCAGTCCTGGATCCCGGATGTCTACCAGGGCGCACCCACGCCGATCACGGCGTTCATGGCATCGGCCACCAAGGTGGCCGCCTTCGGCGCGCTGCTGCGGGTGTTCTACGTCGCGTTCGGCGGCCTGGGCTGGGAGTGGCGGCCGGTTGCCTGGGGGGTCGCGATCCTCACGATGGTCGTCGGCTCGGTGTTCGCGGTGACCCAGACCGACGTGAAGCGCATGCTCGCGTACTCCTCAGTCGCGCACGCGGGCTTCATCCTGATCGGGGTGATCGCGCTCAACAAGGCCGGCCTGTCCGGCTCGATGTTCTACCTGGTGACCTACGGCGTGACCACCATCGGCTCGTTCGGGATCCTCACCCTCGTGCGCGACCCGGACGGTGAGGCGACCCACCTGTCGCGCTGGGCGGGACTCGGCCGGCGCTCGCCGCTGGTGGCGGGCGTATTCGCGCTGTTCCTGCTCGCGCTCGCCGGCATCCCGCTGACCTCGGGCTTCACCGGAAAGTTCGCCGTGTTCTCGGCCGGCGTCTCCGGCGGAGCGACGCCGCTGGTCATCGTCGGGGTGATCACGAGCGCGATGGCGGCGTTCTTCTACGTCCGCGTGATCGTGATGATGTTCTTCGCGGAGCCGATCGAGGACGGGCCGGTGGTCGTCGCTCCCGGCGGCGGAACCGCGAGTGCGCTGGTTCTCGCCGTTGCGGCTACCGTGGTGCTCGGCGTCTTCCCGCAGCCGCTGTTGAACCTCGCCAACCAGGCACTGCCGTTCTATCACTGAGGCGCTAGCGATCGGCCGATCGGAGAGGGGATCGGGATGTCACCGATGAACACCCTCGGCCTCACCATCGAGCCGGGCCTGGAAGCGGTGCTGGCCGAAGGACTGACCTCGGTCGAGTCGATGCTGCGCGACGAGGTGAAGTCGGCCGACGACTTCGTGAGCGAGGCAGCCAGTCACCTCGTCGCCGCCGGCGGCAAGCGGTTCCGCCCATTGGTCACGTTGCTGGCGGCGCAGCTGGGTGACCCGGCAGCGCCCGGCGTCGTGCCGGCCGCGGTCGTCGTCGAGCTGACCCATCTCGCGACGCTCTACCACGACGACGTCATGGACGAGGCAACGCTTCGGCGCGGTGCCGACTCGGTGAACTCGCGCTGGGGCAACGCGGTCGCGATCCTGGTCGGCGACTTCCTGTTCGCCCGCGCATCGGACATCCTCGCCGACCTCGGGCCGGAAGCGGTGCGGCTGCAGGCCCGTACCTTCGAGCGGCTCGTGCACGGCCAGATCCGCGAGACCGTCGGTCCGGGGCCCGGTGCCGACCCGGTCGAGCACTACCTGCGGGTCCTCGTCGACAAGACCGGCTCGCTGATCGGTACGTCGGCGCGGTTCGGCGCGATGCTGTCCGGCGCCTCACCGGCCGAGACCGAGCTGCTCACCCAGTGGGGCGAGCGGATCGGCGTCGCCTTCCAGCTCTCCGACGACCTGCTCGACCTCGAGGCCGACTCGGACGAGCTGGGCAAGGTGCCGGGCACCGACCTGCGCGAGGGTGTGCCGACCCTGCCGGTGCTGATGCTGCGAGCGACCGGCCGCGAGGAGGACGCCGCTCTCGTCGCGGCGCTGGACGGCGACCTTTCCGACGACGGCGCGCTCGATGCCGTGCGAAGCCAGCTGCGGGCGCATGCGGTGATGGCCGAGGCGCGGGCCGTCACCGCGCGCTGGGCCGAGGATGCCCGGGCGACCCTCGACACGCTGCCGCCGTCGACGGCGAAGGCGGCGCTGGAGTCGCTCTGCGACTTCGTCGTCGCCCGCACGTCCTGAACCTTCCGGATCCGTGAACGGTTGCGTACCGCCCGCGGTACACACGCGTGCACAAACCCCTCGGCGTCCGACGCTGCAGGGCCCGGTGTGCCTGGGTGGCTCAGCCGGTCGGCACCCAGAACCGCAGCTTGCCGCTCCGCTCGTCCTCGAGCACGCCGCCGGCGGCTTCGATCACCTTTCGCGACCCGACGTTGCCGCTGTCGCACGTCAGCAACGCTGACTCGATTCCCATCGCGTTGGCGTGCGGCAACGCGGATTTCAGCATCGCGGTTGCGTGGCCGCGGCGGCGCGCGGTCGGTCGAACGTCGTAGCCGATGTGCCCGCCGACCTCGAGCAGGTGCGGGGTCAGCCGGTGGCGAAGCGCGAGCCGGCCGAGGTAGTCCTCGCCATCGACATACCACCAGGTCGTCGACGGCACGTAGCCCTCGGGGCGCGGCGTTTCTTCATAGGCCTGCGCGCGCAGCTCATCGACGTACGACGCGAAACCCTCGTCGCTCGCCCAGCTCGACGAGTACCGGCGAAGCTCACTCGCGATCATCGAGTCGTCGTCGGCGCCGCCCCGGCCCTCGGCGCGGAACTCCGCCATGGCGGCAAGAAACGAGTCCTTGACGGCGGTCGTCGGCAGCGCGAGCTCGGGCATGGCTTTAGTGAAGCAAGCAGGTGCAACCGATTTCCGGTGCCTCAAGCCTCGAGCAGGGCGACCGGGATCTCCATGTACCGGGAACGCAGCCACTCGCCGAGGCCCTTTGCCTGCGGGTCCTGACGGGTCGATGCCGCGACACCGTCACCGAGCAACCCGGCGACGACGAAGTTCAACGCCCGCAGGTTGGGCAGCTCGTACCGGGTGACGTCCAACCCGGCGGTCTCCGGCAGCAGCGCCTTGAAACAGTCGACGTCGAGCTCGTGTCGCAGCCAGTGGTAGGCGGCATCCGTCGCCACCCAAAGGCCGACATTGGCGTCGCCGCCCTTGTCCCCGCTGCGCGCGCCCACCAGCGACCCGAGCGGCACATGCCAGATCGGACCCCAGTCCTCGGGCGGATCCGCCGGCGGCCGACGCGGCAGCAACCGGGCGCGCTCGATTGCCGCTCCGGCCGGTGGCTCGATGTCGACGGCGGTGCCGTCATCGGTCACGACGCGTTGAGTGACCAGGTGGTTCGGCAGCAGCAGCGGCTGGTAGACGCCGTACGGCGTCGCGTCGCCGGGCGGCGTGGTCATCGTCGCACCCGGGTAGCTCGCGAGGGCCAGCTCGACCGCCGCGCTCGAGAACTCGCGACCGATCCGCGCACCGTCGTGGTCCTTCACGGTCACGGTCAGCCGGGCCGTCGCCTGCTCGTTGGTCACCGGGTTGTCGTGGTCCGTTCTCGCAAGGGAGAAGTCGACGTCCCCGATGCCGTCGAGTCGTGGCGCGAGCTGGCGGCGGACCAGGTCGGCCTTCGCCTCGATGTCGAGTCCGGTGAGCAGGAAGGTCATCGAGTTGCGGAACCCGCCGAGCGTGTTGACCGCAACCTTCGTGTGCTCGGGCGGGCGATGTCCTCGCACTGCACCGCCACCAGGCCCGGTGATCCGCACGCGGTCCGGCCCCTCCTGGTTGAGCTCGACGCTGCCGAACTCGGCCGTGACATCGGGGTTGAGGTACAGCGGCGGACCGATCTCGTACAGCAGCTGAGCGGTGACCGTGCCGATGTCGACCAGGCCGCCGGTGCCGTCCTGCTTCGTGATGACCGACGTGCCGTCCTCGAAGACCTCGGCATACGGGAAGCCGACGTGCTCGATGCCTGGCACCTCGGTGAAGAACGAGTAGTTCCCGCCGCTCGCCTGTGCCCCGCATTCGAGGACATGGCCTGCAACGAGCGCGCCCGCGAGCGCGTCGTAGTCGTCGACCGCCCAGCCGTGGTACCAGGCGGCCGGGCCGATCACCAGCGCGGCGTCGGTAACGCGCCCGGTGACGACGACCTGCGCACCGCGGTCGAGCGCGGTCGCGATGCCCCAGCCGCCGAGGTAGGCATTGGCCGTGACGGTGTCGGCTGGCAGCTTGATTCCCTCGGCCGCAAGCTCGTCGCGGCGGGGGAGCAGGTCGTCGCCTTCGACGTGCGCGACGTTGACCCGCAGGCCGAGCTTCCCGGCCAGTTCTCGTACGGCATTGGCGCACCCGGCCGGGTTCAGGCCGCCGGCGTTCGCGACGATCCTGACGCCACGCTCCCAGGCCAACTCGAGGCAGTCCTCGAGCTGGCGGACGAAGGAGGTGCCGTAGCCGCGGTCGGGGTCCTTGGCTGCGCTGCGCCAGAGCAGCAGCATCGTCAGCTCGGCGAGGTAGTCGCCGGTGAGGACGTCGAGCTCGCCGCCTTCGAGCATCTCGCGCATGGCGCTGAAGCGGTCGCCGTAGAAGCCGGAGCAGTTGCCGATTCGCACCGCTCTGGCCATGCCCGCGACGCTACCGCGCCACCCATCCAGCCCGAGCCGCCGCACTAGGGTCGGGCTGTGCCCGCGATCCCGGTGTCGATCGGCCGCGCTCCTGGCGACGCGCCGGCGCCGATCCGGTTTGCACTCGCCGGCGGTCGCGAGCTCTCGCTGTGGGTGTTCGACGTGGGGCTGGCCTGCTGCGCGGTGGAGTTCGCGTCGGCGACGATGCGCTACCCGGACCGGCTGCGCGGCGGAGTGGACGGAGTGGCCGGAGCCGATGCGATCGACGTGGTCGTCGTCTCCGGCACGGTCACGGACAAGATGGCGCCCGCGGTCCGCGCGGTCTACGACCGCTTGCCTGACCCCAAGTACGTCGTGTCGTTCGGCTCCTGCGCCAACTGCGGCGGACCGTACTGGGATTCGTACTCCGTGACCAAGGGGATCGACCAGCTGATCCCGGTCGACGTGTACGTCCCGGGCTGCCCGCCCCGACCGGAGGCGTTGCTCGACGGCCTCGACCTGTTGCAGCAGCGGATCGAGGGTGCGGCGTGAGTGCGGCCGACGTCCTGACTGTGGTCGGCGCCACCGCGTCGGTCACGGAGGAGTTCGGTTGCCTGACCGTCGACGTGCCGGCGGCCGACTGGCTTGCGGCCGCCAGCGCACTGCGTGACGACCAACGCGCGACATACACCTACTTCGACTGGCTCTCGGCGTACGACGACCTCGACGCCGGGGTTGCGGTGGTGGTCCGGTTGTGGTCGCCTTCGAAGCGGCGTGGGGTGCTGCTGCGGACCCGGGTTCCGCACGACGACGGCGTCCTGCCCACCCTCACCGGACTGTGGCCGGGCGCCAACTGGCACGAGCGCGAGACCCTCGAGATGTTCGGCGTGCGCTTCGAGGGTCACCCGAACCCGATCCCGCTTCTGCTGCCGGACGGGTTCGACGCGCACCCGCTGCGCAAGGACTTCATGCTGGCATCGCGGGTCGCGAAGCCGTGGCCGGGCGCCAAGGAGCCCGGCGAGTCCGATCGCGACCTCGAACCCAGTGCTGCACCGCGCCGGCGCCGCGCGCGCCCTCCGGGCGTGCCCGACCCCGGCTCGTGGGGGCCGGCGTCGTGAACGCCGAAAGCGCCGGGCTCCCGCACCGCAGCCGAGGGGTCATCGCGCTGGTCGAGGACAACTGCACCTCGTGCATGCTCTGCGCGCGCGAGTGCCCGGACTGGTGCATCTATATCGACTCGCATCCGGAGACCGAGCCGCCGGCCGCACCTGGCGGACGGCCGCGCACCGTGCACGTGCTCGACCGCTTCGCGATCGACTACGCCTTGTGCATGTACTGCGGGATCTGCATCGAGGCGTGCCCGTTCGACGCGCTGCACTGGTCGCCGGAGTTCTCGTACGCGGAGCCGGGGATCGCGGAGCTCATTCAGGAACGCGACCGGCTCGGCGCCTGGGTCGCGACGGTGCCGCCGGCAGAGGCGGATGGCAACCTCGACCGGCGAGGCGCGGCGCGCTGACGGGTCCGCGGACCGGGTACGTCGTACCGTCTGAGCTGTGATCAAGACCCGCCTCTACCGCGAAGGCAACTGCATCGACGAGAACTTCGACCCGCAGCGCATCTCGGACCATCTCGAAACCAGGAACTGCGTGGTCTGGCTCGACCTCGAAGCGCCGACGAAGGACGACTTCGCGCTGATCGCGGAGGAGTTCTCGCTCAACCCGCTGGCGGTCGAGGACGCGACGGCCGAACGGCAGCGGCCCAAGCTCGACCACTACGACGACCACATCTTCATCTCGCTCTACGACGTCGGCCTCCAAGCCGACGGCGAGATGACCGCGCACGAGCTGGCGATCTTCGCCTCGAAGCAGTACCTGATCACCGTGCGCAAGACGCCGGGCTACTCGATGGACCCGATCGTCGCGCGGTGGGACGACAACAAGAACCTGGCGAAGTACGGCGTCGGTTTTCTCATGTGGGGACTGCTCGACGTCGTCGTCGACGGTCACTTCCAGACCGTGCAGCAGCTCGACGACCAGATCGAAGAGCTCGAGGACCTGCTCTTCTCGGACTCGGACACCGGGACGAAGGTGCAGCGGCAGTCCTACGAGCTGCGCAAGTCGCTGGTCCGGATGCGCCGGGTCGTGCTGCCGACGCGTGAGGTCGTCAACGCGCTGATGCGCCGCGAGAGCGGGATGGTCGACGACGCGCTGCTGCCGTACTACCAGGACGTCTACGACCACGTGCTGCGCGCCGCGGACTGGACCGACTCGTTGCGCGACCTGGTCTCGACGATCCTCGAGACGAACCTCACCATCCAGGGCAACCGGATGAACCTCATCATGAAGCAGGTCACGTCGTGGGCGGCGATCATCGCCGTACCGGCCGTGATCACCGGCTACTACGGCATGAACGTGCTGACCTACCCGAACTCCGGAACGAAAGCCGGCGGCTACACTGCACTCGGGCTCAGCGTCGGCTTCGTCGTCCTGCTCTGGATGATGTTCCGCCGCCGCAACTGGCTCTGAGCGCCGTCCTAGCGGTAGTTCTCGAACTGCAGCGGGATGCCGAAGTCGGACTCGCGCAGCATCGCGATCACGGTCTGCAGGTCGTCGCGCTTCTTGCCGGAGACCCGGACCGTGTCGCCCTGTACGGCGACGTGGACCGCCTTCGGCCCATCCGACTTGATCTTCTTCACGATCGCGCGAGCCTTCTCCGAGTCGATGCCCTGCCGGATCGCGATCGCAAGCCGAGACGTGTTGCCGGCCGCGGCCTGCGGGTCGCCGTGGTCGAGCGCCTTGAGCGAGACCTGCCGGCGCACGAGGCGCTCCTTGAAGACCTCGAGCACCGCCTTGACCCGCTCGTCGCTGTTAGCCGTGATGACCACGCCGTCCTGGCCGCTCCACGCGATGGACGCGCCGGTGCCCTTGAAGTCGAAGCGCTGCCCGACCTCCTTCGCGGCCTGGTTGAGCGCGTTGTCGACCTCCTGGTGGTCGACCTTGCTGACGACGTCGAACGACGCATCCGCCATTCCGGTGCCTCCTCCTGCACCCGCTATCCTGACCGACGCGCGCATCTCGATGCGCGACAAGGCGGGTTGCCCGAGCGGTCAAAGGGAGCGGTCTGTAAAACCGTCGGCACAGCCTACGTTGGTTCGAACCCAACACCCGCCACGGCTGGCACTGCCTTCCGCGGAAGGCAGGGGCACGTGTAGCCTCGTGCCCGCTCGCCCCCTTAGCTCAGTCGGCAGAGCGTCTCCATGGTAAGGAGAAGGTCTACGGTTCGATTCCGTAAGGGGGCTCCACGATTCGCCGGCTGCCCGGTGACTCACTACTGGCCGAGGACCCGTCGAGGGTGGCGGCCGTCGACGTACCCGACGAACGGCGGGTGGATGCCGTAGCCGAGCAGTTCCTGCAACCTGGGCTCCAGGGTGCGGACGATCTCCGGCGGTACGGCGAGGACGTGGTTCTCCTGCTGGCGCAGCCAGCCCGCGGCGTACTCCAGCAGGACCCCGAGCCGGGTGCGGTCGGTGCGGTTGGCGCCGCCGCCGTGCCAGAGCGTGCCGCGGATGAACAGCACCGATCCGGCCGGCATTGTGATGGTCACCGTCTCGTCGGGGTCGACCGGCATCCGGTCGGTCCAGCGGTGGCTGCCGGGCACGACGCGGGTGGCGCCGTTGTCCACGGTGAAGTCGTCGAGCGCCCACATCGTGTTGAGCACGACCTCCGGATGCGGCCGGGGCAACGGATAGATCCCGTCGTCGGTATGCAGGAACTGCGCCTTCTCGCCCGGTGCGATCTCGATTCCCGTCGGCGCGCTCAGCTGGTAGCTCGGGCCGAGCATCGCGTCGAGCACCGTCAGGAGCAGCGGGTGTACGGCGAGGTCGTCGAAGACCCGGGTCTTGGCGAAGATCGCGTAGATCCGCCGGGTCTGGAAACCCTCGAAGTCGTTGCGCCCGGTGGGTGTGGCGTCGAGGATCCCGCGCAGGCCGTCGCGGATCGCCGCGGCCCGGTCCGGGCGCAGCAGCGACTCGACGACCGAGTAACCGTCCCGATCGAGGTCCGCCAGCACCCGGTTCGCGACCTCCTGGTCGGTGCCGAGCGCCGTCATCCCCGGATCGTATGGCCGTTGCCGCTGTGGCACCATGGAACGCCGGTCCAGGTCGTGGACCTGCGGCGGAGTAGCTCAGCCAGGCAGAGCAAGCGGCTCATAATCGCTGTGTCGCCGGTTCAAATCCGGCCTCCGCTACGCACCGCCCGTCCCGCGCCAGCCGGGCTATCCTGGCTTTCCGGCAGGCGGAGTCCCGCCCCAGATCCGGCCCATCAGGAAGGTCAGCACCGTGGCAGCCACCGACGTCCGACCCAAGATCACGCTGGCCTGCGCGGAGTGTAAGCACCGGAACTACATCACCAAGAAGAACCGGCGCAACGACCCCGACCGGCTCGAGCTGAAGAAGTTCTGCCCTAACTGTCGCCGCCACACAGAACACCGCGAAACTCGCTGAGCCGCGAAACTCGCTGAGGCGCACGCCTGCTGCGTTCTCCCTCGCTTGCGTGCTACAGCACGCGGCGCTCAGTGCGGCCTTGCAGGCGCACGCCTCAGCGAGTTTCGAACGCTGAGTGGGGTGCAACCTTGGCGGCTTTCTCCCTCGCTTGCGTGCTACAGCACGCGGCGCTCGGTGCGGCCTTGCAGGCGCACGCCTGCGGCGTTCTCCCTCGCTTGCGTGCTACAGCACGCGGTGCTCAGTGCGGCCTTGCAGGCGCACGCCTCAGCGGGTTTCGTTCGCTGAGTGGGGTGCAATGCCTGCGGCGTTCTCGCTCGCTTGCGTGCTACAGCACGCGGCGCTCAGTGCGGCCTTGCAGGCGCGCACCTCAGCGAGTTTCGTTCGCTGAGTGGCAGCAGTCCCCTAGCGTGCGGTGAGGTGGATCTCCACGTAGGCCCCGTCGTAGGTCCATTGCGACATCGGCTGGCCCGGGTCGTTCAGGTGGGCAAACATCTCCACAGCGAGCCGACTGCCGGTGACCGGCACGACCAGATGGCATGACGGCGGCGCGCCCGCAACCGGCACCGCAGCGCAGGTTCCTTCGATCGGGCCGGTGGCGACGTGGGCCAGCCCTGCTTTGACCGCCGCTACCTGATCGCGCGGATCGCCGGGGCCGAGGAAGCAGCGCTCGCTGGTGCCGGTCCCGCAGACCTGGTTGCGACCGTCCTTGGTGTCGGTCGAGAACGTCGCTGGCAGCGCAACCCGGGCCAGCGCCCGCTCGCCCGCGGCCGTCCACGCGGCGTCCTGGGTTCGCTGTCGAGCCGGGAGCCACAACCCGAGTACGGCGGCAATCGCCGCCGCCACGAAGACGCCGGCCGCGAGCAGCGCCACGGACCTCCGCACACATCTTGATCGGCACGGCACGAGTAGTCCTGGAGATTGCCCAGCGGTCCCTCGTTCATCCGCCGACGCCGGTGGCCACCAGGCATGATGGGCGGGTGGCGGCGGGTTCGTATCGCGTTTGGACGCCGCCTCCCGGGTGGCCCGAGCCGCCGCGAGCCTGGTCGCCACCACCTGACTGGATGCCAGGACCCGAGTGGCCCCAACCGCCGGCCGACTGGACCTGGTGGCAGGAGCGGGTGGATCCCGCCAAGTTCGAGCGTGCGTGGCGCGTGCTGCTCACACTCGTGGCGATCTGGGCGGCGGGCAACCTCACCATGGCAGTCGCCCTGTGGCGCCAGGCCCAACTGACCCAAGCTTTCTGGAACCCTCTCAACACCAGGGTGGGCTCGACGCTGCACACCCCCTTGGTTCCGGTCGCGGGCGCGTCGGTGCTCCTCGTGTTCTGTGGCCTCGCTGTCGGCGTAACGTGGCTCGCCACCTTCGGGGTGCGTCGTGGCGGGCGGCCCCTCCCATGGGTTGCGCTCGGCCTGTGCGTCTTGGCCGTGGCCGGCGACGGGTTCCTGCTGGTCCCCGGACCGTTCGCGGTGACCCGCTGGTGGGGCCGCAGCATCTACGCAGCGAGCGACCAGGTCCGGCTCGGCACCGGCGTCGCCGCCGGCGTCACGCTGATCGCGATCGTGATCGCCGCGATCGGCGCAGCCTGCCGGCGCAAAACGCTGGGACGCGCGTGCGCACCTGGATCGTTACCTTCAGGCTCGGGCGATTGAGCCGATCTGGGGGAGGGGTCGTGGCGGATGTCGAGGTCACCCGGGAGATCCGTGCTCCCGCGGAGCTGGTGTGGGGGCTGGTTGCCGACGTCACCCGGATGCCCGAGTGGTCGCCGCAGACCATCGCAATCGAGTGGCTCCGCGGTGCGAACCGGCCGGTCCGCGGCGCGTCGTTCCGCGGAACTAATCGCAACGGCACGAAGACCTGGAAGTCGGTCTCAACCGTCGTCGATGCGGATCCCGGCAAGGCGTTCAGCTTCCTCGTCAAGGTCGGCGGAATGAGCGTCGCCGAGTGGGGATACACCTTCGCGCCGACTGCCGACGGTTGCGCGGTGACGGAGTCGTGGACCGATCGTCGCAACCCGCTGCTGAAGCTGTTGAGCGGGCCGGCGACCGGCGTCGCGGACCGGGCCTCCCACAACCGCGCCGGGATGACGCAAACCCTCGAACGACTCGCGACCGCGGCCGAGAGTTCGTCGCCGGGAGACTGACCGCGACCGGCCGTCGATCCGGTAGTACGGTCCGCGGATGCGGCCCATGAGAGCGAGCGCGGCGCGCGACGCGCTGCGCACCGCCCAGCTCACCTCTCGAGTTGCCCGGCGCTCGGGTGCACCGATCGACGAAGCGGCGGACATCGTCGCGGCCGGAATCAGCCGCCGGCGCCTGCTTCAGGGTGCAGGTGTCGCCGCGGCAGCGCTCGCCGTACCGATCGCGGGCGGTGAGCTCGCCGCTGCCAGACCCGGCGCTCGGAACGCTCGCAAGCAACCCACCGTCGTCATCGTGGGTGCCGGTATCGCCGGGCTCGGCTGCGCGGACCGGCTCTGGCATCGCCACGGCATCCGCTCCCAGATCTACGAGTACGCCGACCGGCACGGCGGCCGCATCCGTACGCTGCGCGGCCACTTCGACGACGGCCAGCTGGTCGAGGAGCATGCCGAGTTCGTGAACCCCGAACACACCGCGACGCTCGCGCTCGCCAAGCGGTTCGGCCTCACTCTCGACAACACCGACCACTACCCGGAGCCGCACCAGGACCAGGTCAGCCTGCAGTTCGACGGCAAGCTGTGGCCGCAGAAGATGATGAACCACGAGTGGCACGAGTGGGGCTGGAAGCTCTTCCACGATGCCGCGATCAACAAGGCGCCATGGCCGACCACCTACACCCGCAGCACGAAGTGGGGACGCCAGTGGGATCGGATGTCCGTGTCCGACTGGATCGACGCCTACGTCCCGGGCGGGATCGGTGGCGACTTCGGGCAGCTCTGCATCTCGGCCGTCCTTGACGAGTTCGGCGGTCCGCCGGAAGAGCAATCCGCGCTGAACCTCGTGTACCTGCTCGGCGAGGACGACAGCACGAAGAGTGGCAACCAGCCGAAGTCGTCGCCGGAGCTCGACGGCGCGGACGAGAAGTGGCACATCCACGGCGGCTGCGACCAGCTGACCACCGGCATCGTCGACGGGTTGCCTGCCGGTTCGTTGCATCTGCGCGAGCGACTCGTCGCGATCGCCGCAACCGCTCACGGCCGATACCGGCTGACCTTCGACCACGACGGTCGCCACCACTCCGTCGCCGCCGACCACGTCGTCCTCGCGTTGCCGTTCACCCTGCTGCGCGACGTGGACCTGACCGGGATCGCGCTGCCCGCGCCACAGCGCCGCGCGATCCATACCGAGCCGCTCGGCAGCAACGCGAAGATGTTCCTGCAGTTCTCGCACCGGGTGTGGGACCAGGCCGGCAAGACCGGCAACGTCTACTGCGCCGGCGTCGTGCAGGGCGCATGGGACGCAACCGGCTACCAACCTGGTACGGCGGGGGTCCTCGCGGCGCTTCCCGGCGGCACGGTGGGCACCGACTGGGGGCAGCGCTACGACTTGCGTCACTACCGCGGAGCTGCACCGGCACAGATGGTGCACGACTACCTGAGCCAGTTCGACGCGATCTATCCCGGGCTGACGTCGGCGTACAACGGGAAGTCGTTCTACGTGTGGTCCAGCGGTGACCCGCACATCAAGGGCGCCTACTCCTACCTGAAGGTCGGGCAGTACACCGACTTCAACGGGATCCAGGGCCGCCGCCACGGCAACCTGCACTTCGCGGGCGAGCACACGTCGTTGAACTTCCAGGGCTACATCGAAGGCGGCCTGCGCAGCGGGCAGCGGTGTGCGGCCGAGATCACCGGCAAGGCCTGAGCCGCTCGGCGGACCGGCTGAGGTAGCGTCCGGACCATGGCGGCGAAGGTGTCCTACGACGACGTCGAGGTCGGCACGAAGCTGCCCGCCCAGACCTTCAACGTCCAACGGGCGGACCTCGTGAAGTACGCCGGCGCGTCCGGCGACTTCAACGTGATCCACTGGAACGAGCGCATCGCCAAGGCGGTCGGGCTGCCCGACGTCATCGCGCACGGGATGTTCACCATGGCCGAAGCCGGCCGGGTGATCACCGACTGGGCCGGCGACCCGGGTGCGGTCGTCGAGTACGGCGTGCGGTTCACCGCCCCGGTGCCGGTGCCCGACGACGACAAGGGCACCGACATCGAGATTTCCGGCTGGGTCGAGACCAAGCTCGACGACCGCAAGGTCTCCGTCGCGCTCGAGGCGAGGGCGCTCGGCGCCAGCGTGCTCACGAAAGCACGAGCCATCGTCCAGCTCACCTGAGTACGGCTGAGTTCGGCGAACGGGCGGACGGGGGTCTGCGTCGCTTGACAGTTAGTGAGTGAGCAGTTAACTTACTTCCCATGGCCCCTCCCGCGACCCGGATGACCGCCGCCGAGCGGCGCGCCGACGTCCTGCGGGCGGCGGTCGCACCGTTTGCCAAGGGCGGCTACCACGGCACCTCCACCGAAGAGGTGGCCCGAGCCGCTGGGATCAGCCACCCGTACCTGTTCCGACTGTTCCCCACCAAGAAGGAGCTGTTCCTCGCGCTCGTCGCGCATGGTTTCGCCCGGGTACGCGAGGCGTTTGTCGAGGCGGTCGGCGACCAGACCGGTGAGGCCGCGATGGAGGCCATGGGCGAGGCGTACAGCGAGCTGTTGCGCGATCGGGACGAGCTCATGCTGCAGATGCAGTGCTACGTCGCGTGCGACGACGAGGAGATCGCCGAGGCGACCCGCTACGAGTTCGGCCGGCTCTGGCGCGAGGTCGTGCGCCTTTCCGGAGCCAGCGACGAGGAGATGCAGCAGTTCTTCGCCCTCGGCATGCTGATGAACGTCATCGCGTCCATGGACGCCACCAGCCACAGCTCGGCGTGGATCAAGGCGTGCCTGCCGCCGGCGTGGCTCAACCCGGCCGGGGACGACCCCGCCTAATTTTTTTGACCCGGAAAGTGAGTGACTACTCACTCTGGTAACGAGAGGAAGCCGGCTATGACCGCGAGGACCCGGACGATCTGGACGTTCGTGATCACCAGCGTTGCCCTGTTCATGACCTCGCTCGACAACCTGGTCGTCACGACGGCGCTGCCGGTCATCCGGCTGCACCTGCACGCCTCGCTGTCATCGCTGGAATGGACCGTCAACGCCTACACCTTGACCTTCGCCGTACTGCTGCTGACCGGGGCAACTCTCGGCGAGCGGTTCGGCCGCCGGCGGATGTTCCTCGTCGGCCTCGTCGTGTTCACCGCCGGATCCGCCGCAGCGGCGCTCGCGCCGAGCGCGGGCTGGCTGATCGTCGCCCGGGCCGTGCAGGGATCGGGTTCGGCGATCGTGACGCCGCTCACCCTGACGCTGCTCTCCGCCGCCGTTCCGGTCGAGCGCCGCGGCGCGGCACTCGGCGCCTGGGGTGCCGTTGCCGGCCTCGCGATCTCCAGTGGCCCGCTGGTCGGCGGCGCGGTGGTGCAGGGCTGGTCGTGGCAGACGATCTTCTGGATCAACGTGCCGATCGGCCTGTTGCTGCTCCCGGTCGCGTGGCGCGGCCTGGCCGAAAGCCACGGCCCGGCGTCACGCCTCGACCTCGGCGGCGTGTTGCTGGCGAGCACCGGCCTGTTCGGCCTGGTCCTCGGCACGGTGCGGGCGAACGCACTCGGCTGGACCTCGACCTACGTGCTGACCTCGCTCGCGGTGGGCGCGGCGCTGCTCGTGGCCTTCGTCCGCTGGGAGCTGCGGACCAGCGAGCCGATGCTTCCGATGCGGCTGTTCCGTTCTCGCGGCTTCACCGCCGCCAACGCCGCCAGCGTCCTGATGTTCTTCGGGATGTTCGGCTCGATCTTCCTGCTGTCCCAGGCGCTGCAGACCATGCAGGGCTACACCCCGCTGGGCGCCGGGCTGCGGATGCTGCCCTGGACCGGGATGCCGATCGTGTTCGCGCCGATCGCCGGCATCCTCGCGGACCGGATCGGCGCCCGCCCGGTCGTCTTCGTCGGCCTGGCGCTTCAGGCGATCGGCCTGTTCTGGCTGGCGCAGCTGATGAGCCCGACCACGCCGTTCCTGCACCTGGTGCCGGCGCTGTCGGTGAGCGGCATCGGCATGGCGATGTTCTTCGCCCCGACCGCTGCGCTGGTCCTCAGCACCGTACGGCGCGAAGAGGAGGGCATCGCGTCCGGAGCCGCCAACGCGTTGCGCGAGGTCGGCGGCGTGTTCGGCGTGGCCGTGCTCGCCTCGGTCTTCGCCGGGCACGGCGGCTACCTGTCCCCGCACGACTTCGCGCTCGGGCTGCGGCCGGCGGTCGAGGTCGGTGCCGCGGTGGTCGGTGTTGCGGCGCTGGTCCTGCTCGGTGTGCCGCGGCGGGCCACCGCCCTCCAGGCCGGGATCGAGACCGGCGAGGGCGACGTCACGGGCGTCCCGTCCGGTGAGCTGGCATCGGTCGGCGTCTGAACGCACAACTCGGCCGATCGACCGCAAAGCGGCCCAAGATCGTCGTACTGTCGTAGCGCCCGGGTAGATCTTCGGACCCGGGCGCTACGACCAATCGTCGGGCGAACCGGGTCGACCCACGGCGAAGGCGGTGCTGCGCGATGTCTGTGCTCGCGTTCTTGCGCCGCGGTCGCCGCGAGGAGATCGAGCCGGTGGTCCGGCCGACCGAGCCGCCGCGCGAGGTGATCGTGTTCTCCGGCGGCGGCAGCCTCGGCGCCGCCCAGGTCGGGGCACTCCAGGCGCTGTTCGAAGGCGGCGTGGTCCCGGATGCCGTCGTGGGCTGCTCGGTCGGCGCGATCAACGCGGCCTACATCGCGACCGACCCGACCGCGGCCCGAGCCCATGCGCTCGAAGGGGTCTGGCGGTCCATGTCGCGCCGGGAGGTCTTCCCCGACGGCCGGTTCCGGGTCGCGCGGCGGTTGGTGAGCCGCGCGAGCTACCTCTACACCCCCGAGGGCATGCGCACCGTCTTCGCCGCGTGCGTCCCGCTCGCCGACCTTTCGCTGACCGCGATCCCGTGTCATGTCGTGACCACGGACCTGATCGCCGGGGAGCCGACCTGGTGGACCCGAGGTGACCCGGTAGACGTGTTGAGCGCCAGCGCCTGCCTGCCCGGCCTGTTCCCCCCGGTGGAGCTCGACGGCCGGCTGCATGTCGACGGCGGCGTGTCGTGCCCGGTGCCCACCCAGCGCGCCCTCGATCTCGGCGCGGCCCGCGTGTGGGTCCTCAACATCGCCCGGGAGTACGTCGGATGGGCGGACGAGCGGATGTCGGCTCTCGACGTCCTGCTGGAGAGCTTCGCCATCTCGCGCTCCCACCTTGGCCGGCTCGCCCCCGTTCCGGCGCCCGGACAGCGGATCGTCACGTTGCCGCCGTTGTCCCTCGGCCGTCACGACATGCGGGACTTCTCGCGCACTCCGTGGCTGATCGCGGCCGGCCGCGAGGCCGGCCGGGCGATGGTCGCGAGCGAGCTGCGGGCACAGGCCCGGCGTTCCGACCCGCCGGTCGACTCCGCGGTCGTCTAGGTGGTGGGCCCGGGCGCTCAGGCCAGGCTGATCTCGCCGAGCAGCTTGGCCATCCGGCCGACGCCTTCGACGAGATCGTCGTCGCCCAGCGCGTAGGACAGCCGGAAACAGCCCGGCGCGCCGAACGCCTCGCCCGGGACGACCGCGACCTCTGCCTCGTCGAGCAGCACCTCGGCGAGCTCCGCGGAGGTCGCCGGCGTCCGCCCGCGAAGCGGCCGCCCGAGCAGCGCCTTTACCGACGGGAAGCAGTAGAACGCGCCGAGCGGGGTCGGGCACTCGACGCCAGGGATCTCGCTCAGCATCCGGACCATCGTCTTGCGCCGTACGTCGAACGCCTCGCGCATCGCCGCCGCGGCGGAAAGGTCGCCGCCGACTGCGGCGAGCGCGGCCGCCTGGGCGACGTTCGAGACGTTCGAGGTCGCGTGGGACTGCAGGTTGGCGGCCGCGCCGATCACGTCGGTCGGACCGACCATCCAGCCGACCCGCCAGCCGGTCATCGCGTAGGTCTTCGCGACCCCGTTCAGGACGACGCAGCGCTCGGCCAGCTCCGGCGCCGCCACCGGCATCGAGGGCGCGAGCGCGCCGTCGTAGCGCAGGTGCTCGTAGATCTCGTCGGTGATCACCCACACCCCGTGCTCGACCGCCCACCGGCCGATCGCCTCCACCTGCTCAGGTGGGTAGACCGCTCCCGTCGGGTTCGACGGTGAGCAGAACAGCAGCGCCTTGGTGCGCTCGGTGCGCGCCGCCTCGAGCTGCTCGACGGTCGCGAGGTAGCCGCTGGCGGTCTCCGTCTCGACCACTGCGGGCACGCCGCCGGCCAGCCGGATCGCCTCGGGATAGGTCGTCCAGTACGGCGCCGGCAGGAGCACCTCGTCGCCCGGGTCGAGCAGGGTGGCGAATGCCTGGTAGACCGCCTGCTTGCCGCCGTTGGTGACCAGCACCTGTGCGGCGGCAACGTCGTAGCCGGAGTCGCGGTAGGTCTTCTCGGCGATTGCCTGGCGAAGCGCCGGCAGGCCCGGTGTGGGCGTGTAGTGGTGCATCGCCGGGTCGGAGCAGGCGGCGACCGCCGCTGCCACGATCGGAGCGGGCGTCGCAAAGTCGGGCTCGCCGGCGCCGAACCCGATCACGTCGCGCCCGGCGGCCCTCAACGCCTTGGCCTTCGCATCGACCGCGAGCGTGGCGGATTCGGCGATCGAGCCGACGCGGTTGGAGATTCTGGAGCGCGAAGCCATGCCCCTATGGTCGCCTACCGGCCGAGCGTGGGTCCACCAGGTTGTGGCGTGTCGCACCCGTCCCACTGGTTCGACCGGGTCGCCCGGCGGGACGTACACTGCGACGTTCGCAACGCACTCATAGGGCAGTAGCTCAATTGGCAGAGTCCCGGTCTCCAAAACCGGTGGTTGGGGGTTCGAGTCCCTCCTGCCCTGCTGACTGGCGGCGCACCTGAAGCAGGACAATGGGCACTGCCGTCGTGATCCAATGAATGCAGACGTCGGACGACCCAGCACGTGACGGACAGGAGGTGACGAGCGTGACGCAGACCAGCGAGACCGGACCGGCGGTCCGGCCGGCGCAGGCCGGTGGCCGCGGCGGCAAGCGCCCGAACCTCGGCACCAGGATCTCGCTCTACAACCGCCAGGTGGTGAGCGAGCTTCGCAAGGTGATCTGGCCGACCCGCAACGAGCTGGTCACCTACACGATCGTGTCCGTGGCGTTCGTCACGTTCATGATCGCCTTCGTCGGCCTGCTCGACTACTTGTTCACCAAGGGAGTCTTCCAGCTCTTCGGTTGACCGTCCCTCCCCGCCCACTCTCAAGGAAGTACCCCGCAATCGTGACCGAGTACGTGCCCGAGCAGACCGACGGTGACGTCGTCGAGCCCGACCTCCCGACCTCGTCGGCGGATGCGCCGTCGCCGGAGTCGCCGACGGCAGAGGCCCCGACCGCCACCGAGCACGACCCGGCCGAGGACGCAGCGGACAACACGCCGGGCGACACAGCGGGCGACACAGCGAACGCCGAGTCGGACCTTGACGGCCCGGGCTCCGAGGAGCCTCCGAGCGGCCCGGTCGCGGACGCCTGGGCAGCGGCCGTCGCGGCGGCGAACCGTACCGAGGAACCGGCCACCGACGACGCGGATGCGGCAGAGCCGTCACAGGCTGCCGACCAGGCTGATCCGGCAGCGGACTCGACGGAGTCCGAGCCGGAGCCGACCCCGGTCGCTTCGGACGACACGGAACCGGAGGACGCCGCACCGGACGACGCAGAGCCGAGCGACGCGGAGCCGCCGGCCGCCACCGAGCCGGTCGCCGACCAGGCTGCCGCGGCTGCCGGCGACGAGCCGGCCGAGCAGGAGTCCGCGGAAGCGGCCGAGCCGGACAGCGAGCCGGCGGCCGGTGAGCTTGCGGAGTCCGCGGCGCAGTCCGGCACGCAGGTCGGTGGCGAGTCCGGCGACGAGGTCGACGAGGTCGAGGCCTTCCGGGCCAAGCTCGCGACCTTGCCGGGCGACTGGTACGTCGTCCACACCTACGCGGGTTATGAGAACCGGGTGAAGGCCAACCTCGAGTCGCGGATCGCCTCGCTGAACATGGAGGACTTCATCTTCGACATCCAGGTGCCGACCCAGCCCGAGACGATCATCAAGGGCGGCAAGCGCCAGGTCGTGGACTCGAAGATCTTCCCGGGCTACGTCCTCGTCCGGATGGATCTCACCGACGAGTCCTGGTCGGTCGTCAAGAACACGCCGAGTGTGACCGGTTTCGTGGGCACCACGCACCCGACGCCGCTATCGACCGCGGACGTCGTGAAGTTCCTTGCCCCGAAGCCGGCCGAGGCGAAGCGGGTCGAGGTGCCGAAGGTCGTCGACTTCGCGGTCGGCGAGTCGGTCACCGTGATGGACGGCCCGTTCGCGACGCTGCCCGCCACCATCAACGAGATCAACGCCGAGTCCCAGCGGCTGAAGGTCCTCGTCTCCATCTTCGGCCGGGAGACCCCGGTCGAGCTCTCGTTCAGCCAGGTCAGCAAGATCTGACCGGCCCAGATCCAGGAAGAACCCGATGCCTCCCAAGAAGAAGATCGCCGGCTTGATCAAGCTGCAGATCCAGGCCGGTGCCGCGACCCCCGCGCCTCCGGTCGGTCCTGCGCTTGGTCAGCACGGCGTCAACATCATGGACTTCTGCAAGCAGTACAACGCGGAGACCGAGTCCCAGCGCGGCAACGTGATCCCGGTCGAGATCACCGTCTACGAAGACCGCAGCTTCACCTTCATCACCAAGACCCCGCCGGCGGCGAAGCTCATCCTCAAGGCGGCCGGGATCGAGAAGGGCTCCGGCGAGCCGCACACCAACAAGGTCGCCTCGATCACGCGTGCCCAGGTGCGCGAGATCGCGACCACGAAGCAGGCCGACCTCAACGCCAACGACCTCGACGCCGCCGAGAAGATCATCGCCGGCACCGCCCGCTCGATGGGCGTCACCGTCACCGACTGACACCGCACCGCCGTACGTCGTGGGAGGGGCCGGCCGGCTCCGCTCGAACCACTAGGAGAAAGCACACCGATGACCAAGCGCAGCAAGTCCTACAAGTCCGCCGCCGCACTCATTGACCGCGATCGGCTCTACACGCCGCTCGAGGCGGTTCGGCTGGCCAAGCAGACCTCCACCACCAAGCGCTTCGACGCGACCGTCGAGGTGGCCATGCGGCTCGGCGTCGACCCGCGCAAGGCCGACCAGATGGTGCGCGGCACCGTCTCGTTGCCGCACGGCACCGGGAAGACCGCTCGCGTCGCGGTCTTCGCCACCGGCGAGAAGGCCGAGGAGGCCCGCGCGGCCGGTGCGGACATCGTCGGTGGCGACGACCTGATCGAGCAGGTCTCCGGCGGCATGCTCGACTTCGACGCAGCCGTCTCGACCCCTGACCTGATGGGCAAGGTCGGCCGGCTCGGCCGGGTCCTCGGCCCCCGCGGCCTGATGCCGAACCCGAAGACCGGCACCGTCACGATGGACGTGGGCAAGGCGGTCAGCGACATCAAGGGCGGCAAGATCGAGTACCGCGTCGACCGGCAGGCCAACCTGCACTTCGTGATCGGCAAGACCTCGTTCAGCGAGTCGCAGCTGGTGGAGAACTACGCCGCCGCGCTCGACGAGGTCGTCCGCGCCAAGCCCTCTGCGGCCAAGGGTCGATACATCCGCAAGGTGGCGCTGTCGACGACGATGGGTCCCGGGATCCTGGTCGACCCGACCCGCACGCGTGACCTCGGATCGGACGGCGACGCCGGCCCCTCGGCTCCTGCTCCCGCCGCCGCGGTCGCCGAGCCCGAGGCCAGCACCGACAGCGAGGTCGCCGAGCCCACCGAGCCCGCCGAGCCTGCCGAGTCCACCGAGGCCGACGCGGACACCTCCGCCGAGGAGTAGGCGGCGGCCCGCGGTTTTGCCGGCGCGGTCATCGGCGTTTGAGGGAGCCCGCGAGGCGCTGCTAGCCTCGTCGGCGCCGAAGACCGCAGGTCGTCGCCACACCGGTGACCGAAGGCCCGCCTCAGCGGGCGTCCAGCGCAGGTGAGTGGAACGTCGTACCGCGCAGCGCGTGCTGCGCGCCGGACGCCCCGCGCGCCTCGCGCCGGGGCGTTTTCTGCATCTGTACCCCCGCACCATCCGCGCCGTTCCATCGAAAGGACTGCTCATGGTCCGGGCCGACAAGGCCACCGCGGTCGCCGAGCTGACCGACGCTTTCCGCAACGCGTCGGCGGCGGTGCTGACCGAGTACCGCGGGCTCACGGTCGCCGAGCTCAAAGAGCTGCGCCGCGCGCTCGCCGGGAACGCGACGTATGCCGTGGTGAAGAACACGCTGACCAAGATCGCGGCCCGGGAAGCCGGTTATGACGTCTTCGAGCCGATGCTCGAAGGCCCTTCGGCGATCGCGTTCGTGTCCGGTGACGCGGTCGAGGTCGCGAAGGGGCTGCGCAGCTTCGGGCGCGAGCATCCGCACCTGGTCGTCAAGGGCGGGATCCTCGACGGCAAGCCGCTCACCGCGGACGAGATCCGCACCCTCGCCGACCTGGAGTCGCGCGAGGTCTTGCTGGCGAAGTTCGCCGGCGGCATGCTCGCCCCGGCGCAGCAGATGGTGACCGTGCTCGGCGCGCCGATCCGTCAGCTGGCGCAGCTGCTCGGCGCGCTGGAAGCGAAGCTCGCGAGCGACCCCGACGCCGCCCGTGGTGGCGACGGCGCGGCCGCGACCGACCCGCCGCCCGCGGCCGCCGGCGATGCGCCGGCGAGTGCGGCTGCCGACGACGCGCCGGCCACCACGGACGAACCGGCCACCGGGGCCGCGCCCGCGGCTGACGTGGCTGCGGACGAGGCCCCCGCGGACAGCGGTGCCGACGACGCCGGCACCGACGCATCAACCCCGACCAGCACCGAAGAGACACCGGCCGGCGAATCCGCCGATGCGCCGGCCGAGAACTGAGCGAGGAGAACTCTCATGCCCACCCTGACCAACGACGAGATCATCGAGGCGCTCAAGGAGAAGAGCCTGATCGAGATCTCCGAGCTCGTGAAGGCCTTCGAGGAGACCTTCGGTGTCTCCGCGGCCGCTCCGGTTGCGGTCGCTGCCCCGGCCGCGGGTGGCGCCGGCGGCGGCGCGGCCGCCGAGGCCGAGGAGGAGAAGGACGAGTTCGACGTCATCCTCGAGGCCGCCGGCGACAAGAAGATCCAGGTCATCAAGGTCGTGCGCGAGCTCACCAGCCTGGGCCTCAAGGAGGCCAAGGACCTCGTCGACGGTGCGCCGAAGACGGTCCTGGAGAAGGTCGCGAAGGACGCCGCCGACAAGGGCAAGGAAGCCCTCGAAGGCGCCGGCGCGACCGTCACCGTCAAGTAGCCGCCGTACCTGCACGGATCGGCCGGCCTGCCGTGGCCGGCCGATCCTGAACGCACAGTTCCGCGTGGAGACTTGACGGCCGGCCCGCCCGGAGGGCATCCTGCTGCGCAGCAGTGACTGAATACGGTGGGCCCGACTAGCGGGTCGTTCTCGACAGCGAGCCTTCTCGCGGCTATGCTGCTTATTTGCGCTGCCTCCCGACTTCTCCGCGTCTGCTGACCATGCAGAGCCGCGGGTCGATTGGCGCGCGCGAACACTGACAGCGGGCAACTAGAGAAGGACCCCACTTGGCCGCCTCGCGCTCCACCGCTTCCGCTCCATCCACCCTCGCACCTCGCCGCATCTCCTTCGCGCGGATCAACGAGCCGCTCGAAGTGCCGAACCTGCTGGCGTTGCAGACGTCGTCGTTCAAATGGTTGATCGGCTCGCCCGAGTGGCGAGACCGGGCCGACGGCAACTCGACGTCCGGGCTCGAGGAGATCCTGTCCGAAATCAGCCCGATTCGCGACTTTTCCGACACCATGTCGCTGGAGTTTCGCGAGCCGAAGTTGATGGATCCGCCGCACTCGATCGAGGAGTGCAAGGACAAGGACATGACCTACTCGGCGCCGCTGTTCGTCATCGCCGAGTTCACGAACAACGAAACCGGCGAGATCAAGAGCCAGACGGTCTTCATGGGCGACTTCCCGCTGATGACCGATCAGGGCACGTTCATCATCAACGGCACCGAGCGGGTCGTCGTCTCGCAGCTGGTCCGCTCGCCCGGCGTCTACTTCGACCGCACCCTCGACAAGGCCAGCGACCGTGAGGTCTACGCCGCCAAGGTCATCCCCGGCCGCGGCGCCTGGCTGGAGTTCGAGGTCGACAAGCGCGACCAGGTCGGCGTCCGCATCGACCGCAAGCGGCGCCAGCCGGTCACGGTGCTGCTTCGTGCCCTCGGTTGGGACAACGAGCGGATCCTCGAGCGCTTCGGCGAGTTCGACTCGATGCGGCTGACGCTCGAGAAGGACCACACGACCACGCCGGACGAGGCGCTGATCGACATCTACCGCAAGCTGCGTCCGGGCGAGCCGCCCACGCGCGACGCGGCGGAGACCCTGCTCAACAACCTCTACTTCAACGAGAAGCGCTACGACCTGGCCAAGGTCGGCCGCTACAAGGTCAACAAGAAGCTCGGCACCGACGTTGCGCCGGGCACCGGGATCCTCACCGAGGACGACATCGTCGCGGCGATCGACTACGTCGTACGCCTGCACCGCGGCGACCCGGGCTACGAGACCGACGACATCGACCACTTCGGCAACCGGCGGCTGCGCACCGTCGGCGAGCTGATCCAGAACCAGGTCCGGATCGGGCTGTCCCGCATGGAGCGGGTCGTCCGCGAGCGGATGACGACGCAGGACGTCGAGGCGATCACGCCGCAGACCCTGATCAACATCCGGCCGGTCGTGGCGTCGATCAAGGAGTTCTTCGGGACTTCCCAGCTCTCGCAGTTCATGGACCAGACCAACCCGCTCGCCGGTCTCACCCACAAGCGGCGCATGTCGGCGCTCGGCCCGGGCGGTCTGTCCCGGGAGCGGGCCGGCTTCGAGGTCCGCGACGTGCACCCCAGCCACTACGGCCGGATGTGCCCGATCGAGACCCCGGAAGGTCCGAACATCGGCCTGATCGGGTCGCTGTCGACCTACGCGCGGGTCAACCCGTTCGGCTTCGTCGAGACGCCGTACCGGCGGGTGGACAAGGGCCGGGTCACCGACCACATCGACTATCTCACCGCGGACGAGGAGGACCGGCACGTCATCGCGCAGGCGAACGCGCCCCTGTCCGCCAACGGCACGTTTGCCGAGAACCGCGTCCTGGTCCGCCGCAAGGAGGGTGAGGTCGACTACGTCGAGCCCACCGCCGTCGACTACATGGACGTGTCGCCGCGGCAGATGGTGTCGGTCGCGACCGCGATGATCCCGTTCCTCGAGCACGACGACGCGAACCGCGCGCTGATGGGCTCGAACATGCAGCGCCAGTCGGTCCCGCTGCTGCGCAGCGAGGCGCCGCTGGTCGGCACCGGCATGGAGTACCGCGCCGCGGTCGACGCCGGCGACGTCGTCGTCGCGGAGCACGCCGGCGTCGTCGAGGAGGTCTCGGCCGACTACATCACGGTCGCGAACGACGACGGCACCACCCGCGTCTACCGGCTGGCCAAGTTCCACCGCTCCAACCAGGGCACGTCGTTCAACCAGAAGCCGATCGTGGACGAGGGCCAGCGGATCGAGGCCGGCCAGGTCATCGCCGACGGGCCGTGCACGCAGAACGGTGAGATGGCGCTCGGCAAGAACCTGCTGGTCGCGTTCATGTCGTGGGAAGGCCACAACTACGAGGACGCGATCATCCTGTCCTCGCGGCTGGTCGAGGAGGACGTCCTGTCCTCGATCCACATCGAGGAGCACGAGGTCGACGCTCGCGACACCAAGCTCGGCCCCGAGGAGATCACCCGCGACATCCCGAACGTCAGCGAGGAGGTCCTCGCCGACCTCGACGAGCGGGGGATCATCCGGATCGGCGCCGAGGTCGACCCCGGCGACGTGCTGGTCGGCAAGGTCACCCCGAAGGGCGAGACCGAGCTGACCCCGGAGGAGCGGCTGCTGCGCGCGATCTTCGGTGAGAAGGCCCGCGAGGTGCGCGACACCTCGCTGAAGGTGCCGCACGGCGAGAGCGGCAAGGTCATCGGCGTCCGCGTGTTCAACCGCGAGGACGGGGACGAGCTGCCGCCCGGGGTCAACGAGCTGGTGCGCGTCTACGTCGCGCAGAAGCGAAAGATCACCGACGGCGACAAGCTCGCCGGCCGGCACGGCAACAAGGGTGTGATCTCGAAGGTGCTGCCGGTCGAGGACATGCCGTTCCTCGAGGACGGCACGCCGGTGGACATCATCCTCAACCCGCTCGGCGTCCCCGGCCGGATGAACGTCGGCCAGGTCCTCGAGACCCACCTCGGGTGGGTCGCGAAGAGCGGCTGGCAGGTCGAGGGCACCAAGGAGAGCTGGCAGAAGCGGATGGCAGAGATCGGCGCGGACTCCTCCGAGCCCAACACCTGCCTGGCGACGCCGGTCTTCGACGGGGCGCGCGAGGAGGAGATCAGCGGCCTGCTGAGCTCGACCCTGCCCAACCGGGACGGCCAGCGCCTGGTCGGCTCGGACGGCAAGGCACAGCTGTTCGACGGCCGCAGCGGTGAGCCGATCCGCCAGCCGATCTCGGTCGGCTACATCTACATCCTGAAGCTCCTGCACCTGGTCGACGACAAGATCCACGCCCGTTCGACCGGCCCGTACTCGATGATCACGCAGCAGCCGCTGGGTGGTAAGGCGCAGTTCGGTGGCCAGCGCTTCGGCGAGATGGAGGTGTGGGCGCTCGAGGCCTACGGCGCGGCGTACGCGCTGCAGGAGCTGCTGACCATCAAGTCCGACGACGTCCTCGGCCGGGTCAAGGTCTACGAGGCCATCGTCAAGGGCGAGAACATCCCGGAGCCCGGAATCCCCGAGTCGTTCAAGGTGCTGATCAAGGAGATGCAGTCGTTGTGCCTCAACGTCGAGGTGCTGTCCAGCGACGGCATGCAGATCGAGCTGCGCGAGACCGACGAGGACGTGTTCAGAGCGGCTGAGGAGCTGGGCATCGACCTCAGCCGACGCGAGCCGAGTTCGGTTGAGGAAGTCTGACGACTTCTCCAACCCAGGCAAACCCTTAAAAACCGAAGAGCCAAAAGAAAGAAGACAAGGTGCTCGACGTCAACTTCTTCGACGAGTTGCGGATCGGCTTGGCGACCGCGGATGACATCCGCCTGTGGTCGCACGGCGAGGTCAAGAAGCCGGAGACGATCAACTACCGCACGCTCAAGCCGGAAAAGGACGGCTTGTTCTGCGAGAAGATCTTCGGTCCCACCCGGGACTGGGAGTGCTACTGCGGCAAGTACAAGCGCGTGCGCTTCAAGGGGATCATCTGCGAGCGCTGCGGTGTCGAGGTGACCCGTGCGAAGGTACGCCGGGAGCGGATGGGCCACATCGAGCTCGCCGCGCCGGTCACCCACATCTGGTACTTCAAGGGCGTCCCGAGCCGGCTCGGCTACCTGCTCGACCTGGCCCCGAAGGACCTCGAGAAGATCATCTACTTCGCCGGCTACCTGGTCACCGACGTCGATGCCGACGCGCGGCACCGTGACCTGGCGAGTGTCGAGGCGCAGTTCTCGGTCGAGAAGTCGCGCATCACCGACAAGATGAACGCCGACATCGACGCGCGGATGAAGCGGCAGGAGGCCGACCTCGCGCAGCTCGAGGCCGAGGGCGCGAAGGGCGACGCGCGCCGCAAGGTGCGCGACTCCGCGGACCGCGAGGTCAAGCAGATCCGCACGCGCGCCGAACGCGCGGTCGACGAGCTCGACTCGGTCCTCGACGCGTTCAAGAACCTCGCGGTGAAGCAGCTGATCACCGACGAGCGGACCTTCCGCGAGCTGCGTGACCGGTTCGCAAAGGGCGCGAAGAACGACGACGGCACCTGGCGGGTCGTGCCCGGCACCATGGGTGAGTACTTCGAGGCCGGCATGGGCGCCGAGTCGCTGAAGAAGCTGCTCGAGTCCTTCGACCTCGAGGCCGAGGCCGAGTCGCTGCGCGAGACCATCCGCACCGGCAAGGGGCAGAAGAAGGCCCGCGCGCTGAAGCGGCTGAAGGTCGTGAGCGCGTTCCTCAACACCCGCAACTCGCCGATGGGCATGGTGCTCGACTGCGTCCCGGTGATCCCGCCGGACCTGCGCCCGATGGTGCAGCTCGACGGCGGCCGGTTCGCGACGAGCGACCTCAACGACCTCTACCGCCGGGTGATCAACCGGAACAACCGGCTCAAGCGACTGCTCGACCTCGGCGCGCCCGAGATCATCGTCAACAACGAGAAGCGGATGCTGCAGGAGGCGGTCGACGCGCTGTTCGACAATGGCCGCCGCGGGCGCCCGGTCACGGGCCCCGGCAACCGGCCGCTGAAGTCGCTGTCGGACATGCTCAAGGGCAAGCAGGGCCGGTTCCGCCAGAACCTGCTCGGCAAGCGGGTCGACTACTCCGGCCGTTCGGTCATCGTGGTCGGGCCGCAGCTGCGGCTGCACCAGTGCGGGCTGCCGAAGCAGATGGCGCTCGAGCTGTTCAAGCCGTTCGTCATGAAGCGGCTGGTCGACCTCAACCACGCGCAGAACATCAAGTCCGCCAAGCGGATGGTGGAGCGCGCGACCGGCGGCACCGCTCGCTACGCGATGGTGTGGGACGTCCTCGAAGAGGTGATCACCGAGCACCCGGTGCTGCTCAACCGCGCACCGACGCTGCACCGCCTCGGCATCCAGGCGTTCGAGCCGCAGCTGGTCGAGGGCAAGGCGATCCAGATCCACCCGTTGGTGTGTACGGCGTTCAACGCCGACTTCGACGGCGACCAGATGGCCGTGCACCTTCCGCTGTCGGCGGAGGCGCAGGCCGAGGCCCGGATCCTGATGCTGAGCTCGAACAACATCCTCTCGCCGGCGTCGGGACGACCGATCACCTCGCCGACCCAGGACATGGTGCTCGGCATCTACTACCTCACGACCCAGCTCGACGGCGCGCCCGGCGAGGGCCGCACGTTCGGCTCGGTGGCCGAGGCGATCATGGCTTACGACGCGGGTGAGCTCGACCTGCAGGCGCTGGTCAAGATCCGGGTCGACGGCCTGCCCGCCGCGAGCGGCTCGGACCCGGCGGTTCCCGACGTACACCGTGGGCCGGACGCCGACGCTCGCAGCTTCGACGGCTCGCAGGGCTGGCAGCCCGGTGACCTGACGCTGGTCGAGACCACGCTCGGCCGGTGCCTGTTCAACGAGACGCTGCCCTACGACTACCCGTTCGTCGACTACGAGGTGCGCAAGGCGCAGCTCGGGGAGATCGTCAACGACCTGGCCGAGCGCTACCCGAAGGTCCAGGTCGCCGCGACGCTCGACGCGCTCAAGGAGGCCGGTTTCAGCTGGGCCACGAAGGCCGGTGTCACGATCGCGATCGCGGACGTGGTCACGCCGCCGGAGAAGCAGGCGATCCTCGCCCGCTACGAGGAGCTGGCCGAGAAGGTCCAGAAGCAGTACGAGCGGGGCGTCATCACCGATGACGAGCGCCGCCAGGAGCTGATCGAGATCTGGACCCGGGCGACCAGCGAGGTCGCGGCGAAGATGCGGGAGAACTTCCCGAAGGACAACCCGATCCAGATGATGGTCGGCTCGGGTGCCCGAGGGAACATGCTCCAGGTCCAGCAGATCGCCGGCATGCGTGGTCTGGTCGCGAACCCGAAGGGCGAGATCATCCCGCGGCCGATCAAGACCAACTTCCGCGAAGGTCTCACCGTGCTGGAGTACTTCATCTCCACCCACGGCGCCCGCAAGGGCCTGGCCGACACCGCGCTTCGTACGGCGGACTCCGGCTACCTCACCCGGCGGCTGGTCGACGTCAGCCAGGACGTCATCGTCCGCGAGGGCGACTGCGGGACCGACCGCGGCATCACCGTGCCGATCGCGATCGAGGGTCCGGACGGCAAGCTCGTGCTCGACCGGGAGAACGTCGAGACCCGGGTCTACGCGCGCTCGCTCGCGGAGGACGTCGTCGTCAACAAGACCGCGCTCGCCAAGGCGGGCGACGATCTGGGCGACGTACTCATCGGGCAGCTCGTCGACGCCGGCGTGGCCGAGGTGCGGGTGCGCAGCGTGCTCACCTGCGAGTCCAAGGCCGGGATCTGCGCGCTGTGCTACGGCCGTTCGCTCGCGACCAGCAAGACCGTCGACCTCGGCGAGGCGGTGGGCATCATCGCCGCGCAGTCGATCGGCGAGCCGGGCACGCAGCTGACGATGCGGACATTCCACACCGGTGGTGTCGCGGGTGAGGACATCACCCACGGCCTGCCTCGCGTGGTCGAGCTGTTCGAGGCGCGCCAGCCCAAGGGTCGCGCACCGATCAGCGAGGTGGCCGGCCGGGTCAGCATCGCCGAGACCGACAAGACCGCGAAGTTCGTCATCACCCCTGACGACGGCGGCGAGCCGGTCGAGTACCCGCTGTCGAAGCGGATGCTGTCCTGGCGCTGGTACGACGCCGAGTCAGAGCGGGCCCGCGGCCAGTGGCGGGTCGAGGACGGCCAGCACGTCGAGGTCGGAGACCAGCTGCACGCCGGCGCGAGCGACCCGCACGAGGTGCTGCGCATCCTCGGGCCGCGCGCGGTGCAGCTGCACCTGGTCAAGGAGGTGCAGGACGTCTACCGCTCGCAGGGCGTGACGATCCACGACAAGCACATCGAGATCATCATTCGCCAGATGCTCAAGCGGGTGAACATCCTCGAGTCGGGTGACACCGAGCTGCTTCCGGGCGAGTTGGTCGAGCGGCCGAAGTTCGAGGAGCAGAACCGCCGGGTCGTCGCCGAGGGCGGCGCGCCGGCGGCCGGCCGCCCGGTGCTGATGGGGATCACCAAGGCCTCGCTGGCCACCGAGTCGTGGCTGTCCGCGGCGTCGTTCCAGGAGACCACGCGGGTCCTCACCGACGCAGCGATCCACGCGCGGTCGGACTCGCTGCTCGGCCTGAAGGAGAACGTCATCATCGGCAAGCTCATCCCGGCGGGCACCGGCATCAGCCGTTACCGCAACGTCCGGGTCGAGCCGACCGAGGAGGCGCGGGCCGCGGTCTACACGATGACGCCGTACGAGGAGTCCGGGTACGACTTCGGCACCGGCAGTGGCGAGGCAGTGCCGCTCGAGGACTACAGCTACGGGCAGCGGCCGGGATTCGGTGGCGGAGACTACGGTTACCGCTAAGCCGTGACCCACGACGAGACGGGCTGTCCTCCTCCGAGGGCAGCCCGTTCGTCGTCCTGACGAACGGGTCGGCCGGCGCGCGCCAGCCGCCCTGTCGCACACTGAACGGGTGACCCCGGAGCCCGGTCCGCAACCTCCCTACGCAGCCCCGCCCGGTTGGCAGCGGCCGCCGGTCTATGCGGCGGCCACCAGCGGCCCGGTCGGCTACGGCTACCCGCCGTACGGGTATCCGGCGCGGCCGAGCATGAACGGGTTCGCGATCGGCGCCGCCAGCTGTGCGGTGGCCCTGAGCATCCTGCCGTTCCTCGGCGGCGTCCTCGGGCTGGTGTTCGGCATCATCGCGGTCCGCCAGATCCGGCACAACGGCGACCGCGGCCGGGGCCTCGCGCTGGCCGGCATCACCCTCGGGTCGGTCGAGCTCGTGGTGTGTGGCTGGTCGTGATCGTCACGCTGGTCGTTGCCCACACCACCACCGGCTCAAGCGGCGGCCTGGCCGCGCTCGGCTAGGGGACCTGCCGCCCACTGGCCCGGCGGGCCGCTCGAGCTCGGCGTACGCCGCGGTCAAGGCCCGGCCGCGGGTTCGGGTAGTGGGTCAGTTTGAGCGGGACGGGCGCGTCGGACCCAAGGATCGAATTACATTGATGTCATTATCGCGCCGATGAGCGTCGACTCTGACCTCCCGGCGCTTAGCGACCTGGAGTTCATCGGCCCGTTCCGGGCGCACGCGGTCGTGCTGCGCGGGCGGCGCGTCCCCTACCTGTCGGCGACGCCGCAACCGGGGGGACAGATCTATCTGGCGCTGGACGACAGGATCGCAATCGAGCTGCCCGTCGGAACCGCTGAGCACGTGGTGCCGTTCATCGCGGACTGCATCGCGGTCGCGATGGGATACGCAGCCTTCCCCGACCGCGCTGAGGACGAACTGAAGCCGCGACCGGAAATGCCACGACTCCAGTCGTTGTCCATCGTGCCGGACCTTGATCAGTAGGTGGGCAGGTTGTCCAGGTTGTTGTCGCGCCACCGGTCGCCGTCGGTCTGGATGGTCTTCACGCCGCACTCGCAGGTGACCCGATGGACGTAGGCCACCGCTCCCGACGTCGGACTCACCGTGTAGTAGGTCTGCGAGGCCAGGTTCGCTCGCACCGTGTCGACGCCTTCCCAGTAGGCGGGGCGACCGTGAACCGTGCCGATACCGGCCTCGGTGAGGTGGCCGTGGCCGTACCGACTCTTGCGGACGGCGACGATCCTTTTACTCATACGTCCTCATCTCCTTACAAGATGGGGTCCATGCCCCGGGCGGTTGCAGCCGCGCCGGGGCTCCAATGCCTGGGAAGTTACGACGAACACACGTTCGGATGGTGGAGGCTCGCCGGTCACTCCGGCAGTTGGTAGTCCAGAAGGCGCACGATGTCGGCAAGTGTCCAAACTCGGGACGCCTTTCCTGCCGCCATTGCCGGGGTGGTCGGGCGTCCGCCGTTCGCCTTCGTGAGCGTCTGGTGCGGCCGAGCGAAGTTGTAATACACGAAGTGCAGGCTCACGGCGGCGGCGAGGTTCTCCACCTTCTTGCTGAACGCGTTCGTGAGCCGGGTGAACCGGCGCATGCTCATCCGCATAGTGAGGTTCTGGCGCTCCACGTAGCTGGTGCTGATGTGCTTCTCGTCCGGGTGCCCGTTGATCCGGCGCTTGTCGGCTCCGGTGCAGACAGCCGGCGAATAGCGACGCTCGTTGTCCTGGCCGCTGGGAGCGTCGTAGATCTTCACGAGCTGCGCGTAGTCGATGTCGCCGTGGAACGTGTCCTCGACCGCGTTCAGGTAGGCGTTGTGCCCGTCGGTGGTGAGCTGCATCCGGCCCGTGACCCGGTAGGACACGTCCTCCATGAGCCGATGCGCCGAGTAGCTGGAACGGTCCCCGACTAGGTAGCTGATGACGAGCTTCGTGTCGGCGTCGATAGCGGTCCACGTCCAGATGTCGCCGTACCCGAACTCACCGATCTTGTCCTCGGGGACGTTCTTCTGCTTGGAGTAGCAAAAGGACCAGATCTCGTCGCACTGGACGCGCTTGGCTTCGACGTCGACTAGCAGTTCGTTCGCCGCGTAGGAGCAGACGTCGCCGAGGTCGACAAGCAGCTTGACGATGGTGTTCTTGGCTACTCCTGTGGTCCGGACGGTGCCTCGGATGCTCATGCCTTCGACCAGGCAGCCGATGACCTGCGCTCGCTTCTCCGGACTCAGCTTGTTCATACTGACCATTATGCTTGACCGCTTAGGGAAAGTCAACCTCCTGGCGTTCGCAGTTGCGTGGGGGCGCGCAGACGCGACGAAGCGCCCCGCCAGTTCTGACGAGACGCTTCGTCGTTGTTGTCTGTGGGAGGCCGTTACAAGCCCTAGTTCTCCGGGCCGTGAGCCCGAAGCTCAAGCCCGAACGTGCAGATGTGAGCCCGAAGCTCAAGCCGCACATACAGAGTATCGCCCGAATCGGAGAAATCTCAACCAGTCAGGCGCGGAATCTTTTCGACTGTGGCGAGCCGCACAGGCGCTCGCCGGCGGTAGGTGGCGATGTTCACCCGTTCGGTGTGCACGTCATCGAACGAGCTAATGCCGAACGCGGTGGCAAGGCGCGCTGCCACCTTAGCTTTGTGTGAATTGGGGTGTTTGTCCTTCGTAAGGCACCCCTTGCGGCGGTCGAATGCGATGGCGCTCGCGACGAGGTCGGCCACCTGCAAGCCATCATTGGTCCTGGAGTTGAGGCACGCAGCCGTCACGACGGCAGTGCGTCCCAGTTGGGTGTTGACCATCCCGCGCACTGTGTCGTCAAGCGCGCAACCCTTTGGGGTCGAGATGCTATCGAGCAACACCGATACGACCTCGCGTCGATTGATGCACGCTCGCAGGAGCTGCGCTGTTACCCGAGCGTGAATCCGCCATGGCGGCACGGAGGACGCGAAGGGATCTGCCCCAGTGCTTCGGTCGACCACACACGCCGCGAAGTGGGCGTCCGACTGCTCAAGCTGGTCGATCAGGTCGTAGTAGACGGCCAGCTTCCCTCGCGAGATCGTGCTGAACCTGAACTCGCCCTCGAAGTTGTTGCGGTCGCGCACGTCACGAATGGTCCGAGCCAGTTGGCCAGACTCGCGGACCTTGACGGCGCCCACAACGAAGAACTGCTCCCTGCTCGCGCGTGACCCGCTCTCGTCAACGTGGATCAGAGAGGTCGGATAGCGGAGGGGCAGGTCAATCGCGTCATCGGATGAGGTCCTGGCCACGCGGGCACCCCCATCCGGATTGAATTACATCGGTGGGATGCTACCAGCGCTAGCGGTCGCGTTTCCACCGAGCGGCGGAGGCCTTCCTGGCGATCTCGCTGCGCTGCTCCGCGGTGAGCTTGTCGGCGCGGGCCCGGCCGCCTTTGAGCCCTCCCCGTCGTCCGAGCTTAACCGCAGCTGGGTCCTTGCCGGTGTCGGGCGTGTCCTCGGCGTCCGGATCGGTGGCTAGTTCGACTAGCCTGGCCGCGAGCTGGTTCAGGTCACGGGGACGCTTCGGCGTCACTCGCCGAACCTCTTCCAAATCCAGTACAGAGTCGCCGCGCCCGATACGGTGCCCTTCCACTTGCCAGGCAGGATGCCGAGCGAGATTAGGATCAGGATGAGCGCGAACCAGTCACCGGGGTCGCCGGCCGCTACTGCTGTCTTGGCCATGCTTCAAGGCTAGCGTGAGCGGTCAAGCATCGCCAGAAACGTCCCGCTCAAACTGACCCACTACCCCCAACGGGCAGGTTTTGACCCGGCGGTTCGCGCTCGGCTAGTGTGGCACGCGGTGTCTGGAGCGATCCGGACGCTGTGTCGTGCAACCCGACACGCTCGTGACCAGCACGGTGACGGCGCCCGGAGTTCATTGCGCCGGGCATCTGAACGTGCGGGGCCGGGTGTCGGGACCCTCCGAGCAGATTCTCGCGCCGGTCGGCGCGGGCGGAGCGCGGAGCGTGCGACACACCCGACCGCGTGGGTCGGGGATATCGGCGCAAAAACATACGAACCGCACCATCCGCACGCACGAGGAGAACGGCGAGTGCCCACGATCTCTCAGCTGGTCCGCAAGGGCCGAGAGGACAAGATCGGCAAGACCAAGACGCCGGCGCTGAAAGGCAGCCCGCAGCGTCGAGGCGTCTGCACGCGCGTCTACACGACGACGCCCAAGAAGCCGAACTCTGCCCTGCGCAAGGTTGCCCGGGTCCGGCTGACCTCGGGGGTCGAGGTCACGGCGTACATCCCGGGCGTCGGGCACAACCTGCAGGAGCACTCGATCGTGCTGGTCCGCGGCGGCCGGGTGAAGGACCTGCCCGGCGTTCGCTACAAGATCATCCGCGGCTCGCTCGACACCCAGGGAGTCCGCGGGCGCAAGCAGGCCCGCAGCCGGTACGGCGCGAAGAGGGAGAAGTAAGCGATGCCGCGTAAGGGCCCCGCTGCCAAGCACCCGGTCATCGCCGACCCGGTCTACGGCTCGCCGATCGTCACCTCGCTGGTCAACAAGATCCTGACCGGCGGGAAGCGCTCGCTCGCCCAGCGCATCGTCTACGACGCGCTGGAGGGCTGTCGCGACAAGACCGGGACCGACCCGGTCGTCACGCTCAAGCGCGCGCTCGACAACGTCCGGCCGGCACTCGAGGTCAAGAGCCGCCGGGTCGGCGGCGCGACCTACCAGGTGCCGGTCGAGGTCAAGCCCGGCCGGGCGACGACCCTCGCGCTGCGCTGGCTGGTCATGTACTCCCGGCAGCGCCGCGAGAAGACGATGACCGAGCGGCTGACCAACGAGCTGCTCGACGCCAGCAACGGCCTCGGTGCCGCGGTCAAGCGCCGCGAGGACACCCACAAGATGGCGGAGTCCAACAAGGCCTTCGCGCACTACCGCTGGTAAGCGGGACGAGAACTACTCACCAACGACGCTGAGGAACGAACAGAAGTGACCACCGACGTGGCAGCCGCTCTCGCCAGGACCCGGAACATCGGGATCATGGCGCACATCGACGCGGGCAAAACCACGACGACCGAGCGGATCCTCTACTACACCGGGATCAACTACAAGATCGGCGAGGTCCACGAGGGCAACGCCACGATGGACTGGATGGAGCAGGAGCAGGAGCGCGGGATCACCATCACCTCCGCGGCGACGACCTGCGAGTGGAACAACCACACCATCAACATCATCGACACGCCCGGTCACGTGGACTTCACGGTCGAGGTCGAGCGCTCGCTGCGGGTGCTCGACGGCGCGGTCGCGGTCTTCGACGCCGTCGCCGGCGTGGAGCCGCAGAGCGAGACGGTCTGGCGGCAGGCCGACCGCTACGGCGTACCTCGGATCTGCTTCGTCAACAAGATGGACCGGGTCGGCGCGGAGTTCCATCGCTGCGTCGAGATGATCGTCACCCGGCTGAACGCAACCCCGCTCGTCACCCAGCTCCCCTGGGGCGTGGAGAGCGACTTCAAGGGCGTGCTCGACCTGGTCGAGATGCGCGGGTTGCTCTGGCAGACCGACGACAAGGGCTCGACCTATGACGTCGTGTCCATCCCGACCGATCACGCCGAGGCCGCACGCGAGTGGCGCGAGAAGCTGATCGAGACCCTCGCCGAGAACGACGACGAAATCATGGAGCTCTACCTCGAGGGCCAGGAGCCGGACGTCGAGACGCTCAAGGCGGGCATCCGCCGGGCGACCATCGCCGGCAACCTCAACCCGGTCCTGTGCGGTACGGCGTTCAAGAACAAGGGCGTCCAGCCGATGCTCGACGCGATCGTCGACTACCTGCCGAGCCCGCTCGACATCACCTCGATCAAGGGCCACGCGGTCCACGACGCGGACACCGTCGTCGAGCGGCACGCAGACGTCAACGAGCCGTTCTCGGCGCTCGCGTTCAAGATCATGAGCGACAAGTACTTCGGCAAGCTCACCTACATCCGGGTCTACTCCGGCAAGCTCGACTCCGGCAGCCAGGTGCTCAACAGCACCAAGGACCGCAAGGAGCGGATCGGCAAGATCTACCAGATGCACGCCAACAAGCAGGAAGAGCGCTCTGGGGTCACCGCCGGCCAGATCGTCGCGGTGGTGGGACTGAAGGACACCACCACCGGCGACACGCTCTGCGACGGCAGCCACCCGGTGATCCTCGAGTCGATGGACTTCCCGGCTCCGGTCATCCACGTGGCGATCGAGCCGAAGACCAAGGCCGACCAGGAGAAGCTCGGTACGGCGATCCAACGGCTGTCCGAAGAGGACCCGACCTTCCAGGTCCGGACCGATGAGGAGACCGGCCAGACGATCATCGCCGGGATGGGCGAGCTGCACCTCGAGGTGCTGGTCGACCGGATGCGGCGGGAGTTCAACGTCGAGGCCAACGTCGGCAAGCCGCAGGTGGCCTACCGCGAGACGATCCGCAAGCGGGTCGAGCACGTGGAGTACACGCACAGGAAACAGACCGGTGGTTCGGGGCAGTTCGCCCGGGTCATCATCGATCTCGAGCCGACCCATCCCGACGGCGAAGACGGCGGCGGCGGCTACGAGTTCGAGAACAAGGTCACCGGTGGTCGCATCCCGCGGGAGTACATCCCGTCGGTCGACGCCGGCTGCCAGGACGCCATGGAGTTCGGCGTACTCGCCGGGTACCCGATGGTCGACGTCAAGGTGACGCTGACCGACGGTGCCTACCACGAGGTCGACTCCTCCGAGCTCGCGTTCAAGATCGCCGGCTCGATGGCGTTCAAGGAGGCCGCCCGCAAGGCGGACCCCGTGATCATGGAGCCGATGATGTCCGTGGAGGTCACCACCCCCGAGGACTTCATGGGTGACGTGATCGGCGACCTGAACTCGCGGCGAGGCCAGATCCAGGCCATGGACGAGCGTGCTGGCGCGCGCATCGTGCGTGCAGTGGTCCCGCTGTCGGAGATGTTCGGCTACGTCGGCGACCTTCGGTCGAAGACCCAGGGCCGGGCCAGCTACAGCATGCAGTTCGACTCGTACGCAGAGGTACCCAGCAACGTCGCGAAGGAAATCATCGCCAAGGCACACGGCGAGTAAGACCACAGACCGCAACCAAGAAGAAAGGGGCACCCGCGGGATCTAGGCGCAACACGCGCGCTCGCGGGGCAAAGGGAGGACAAAGGTGGCTAAGGCCAAGTTCGAGCGGACCAAGCCGCACGTCAACATCGGCACCATCGGTCACATCGACCATGGCAAGACGACGCTGACTGCTGCGATCACCCGGGTTCTGCACGAAAAGTTTCCGAACCTCAACGAGGTGTCGGCGTTCGACCAGATCGACAAGGCCCCCGAGGAGCGCGAGCGTGGCATCACGATCTCGATCGCGCACGTCGAGTACCAGACCGAGAAGCGCCACTACGCGCATGTCGACTGCCCGGGTCACGCCGACTACATCAAGAACATGATCACCGGCGCGGCGCAGATGGACGGCGCGATCCTCGTGGTCGCGGCGACCGACGGCCCGATGCCGCAGACGCGCGAGCACGTGCTGCTCGCCCGCCAGGTCGGCGTCCCGTACATCGTCGTCGCGCTGAACAAGGCCGACATGGTCGATGACGAGGAGATCCTCGAGCTGGTCGAGCTCGAGGTCCGCGAGCTGCTGTCCTCGCAGGAGTACCCCGGCGATGAGCTCCCGGTGGTCCGGGTGTCGGCGCTCAAGGCGCTCGAGGGCGACGCGGAGTGGTCCGAGAAGGTGCTCGAGCTGATGGACGCGGTCGACACCGCGATCCCGGAGCCGGTGCGCGAGATCGACAAGCCGTTCCTGATGCCGATCGAGGACGTGTTCACCATCACCGGCCGCGGCACCGTCGTGACCGGCCGGATCGAGCGCGGCGTCGTGAAGGTCAACGAGGCGGTCGACATCGTCGGCATCCACCCGGAGAAGCAGTCGACCACCGTGACCGGCGTCGAGATGTTCCGCAAGCTGCTCGACGAGGGTCAGGCGGGCGAGAACGTCGGTCTGCTGCTGCGCGGCATCAAGCGCGAGGAGGTCGAGCGCGGCCAGGTCGTCATCAAGCCGGGTACGACCACCCCGCACACGGAGTTCGAGGCGCAGGTCTACATCCTCAGCAAGGAGGAGGGTGGCCGGCACACCCCGTTCTTCAACAACTACCGGCCGCAGTTCTACTTCCGGACCACGGACGTCACCGGCGTCGTCACGCTGCCCGAGGGCACCGAGATGGTCATGCCGGGTGACAACACCGAGATGTCGGTCGAGCTGATCCAGCCGATCGCCATGGAGGAGGGCCTGCGGTTCGCCATCCGTGAGGGTGGCCGCACCGTCGGCGCCGGCCGGGTCACCAAGATCGCGAAGTAGTCCAGCGTCGCGGCGCTCGGGGGACCGGGCGCCGCGACGCCGCACCACCCCCCGTAAGGCACCGAGCAGCAGCACCACCTGACGAGTAAGGAATGTGACGGGCGAGATGGCGGGACAGAAGATCCGCATCAGGCTCAAGGCCTACGACCACGAGATCATCGACTCGTCGGCGCGCAAGATCGTCGAGACGGTGACCCGGACGGGCGCTCAGGTCGCGGGCCCGGTGCCGTTGCCGACGGAGAAGAACGTCTATTGCGTGATCCGCTCGCCGCACAAGTACAAGGACTCGCGCGAGCACTTCGAGATGCGCACCCACAAGCGGCTGATCGACATCCTCGACCCGACCCCGAAGACCGTCGATTCCCTCATGCGGCTGGATCTTCCCGCCGGCGTCGACATCGAGATCAAGCTCTGATGACGACTCCCACCCGCCGACTGGCTGCCTTCTCGTCGCCTTGCGTGCGCCAGCACGCGGCGGCTCAGCCGTCACCTGAGTCAATGGCACCTCGAAGGACTGGACGATGAATCGCGAACGCAAGGGAATCCTGGGCGAGAAGCTCGGGATGACCCAGGTGTGGGACGAGGCGAACCGGCTCGTACCCGTGACGGTGGTGAAGGCCGGGCCGTGCGTGGTCACCCAGGTCCGCACGCCGGCAACCGACGGGTACGACGCGATCCAGCTCGGGTTCGGTGCGGTCGACCCGCGCAAGGTCAACAAGCCGCTGTCCGGGCACTTCGGCCGGGCCGGTGTCCCGCCGCGCCGTCACCTTGCCGAGCTCCGCACGACCGATGCCTCGACCTACGAGCTCGGCCAGGAGATCACGGCCGAGGTGTTCGAGCCGGGCACGCTCGTCGACGTCATCTCGACCAGCAAGGGCAAGGGCTTCGCAGGCGTCATGAAGCGGCACGGCTTCGGCGGACTCGGCGGTGGTCACGGCGTGCAGCGCAAGCACCGCTCGCCGGGGTCGATCGGTGGCTGCGCCACACCCGGTCGCGTGTTCAAGGGCATGCGGATGGCCGGTCGTCTTGGAGCCGTGCGCACGACGACGCTCAACCTGCGCGTGCACTCGGTGGACGCCGAGAAGGGCATGCTCCTGATCAAGGGGTCGATCCCGGGACCGGCAGGGACCCTCGTTCTCGTTCGTAGCGCCGCGAAGGCGCCGGTCGTTCGCGGAGGTGCGCGCTGATGCCCACCGTCGAAGTGAAGTCCTCGGAGGGCGAGGTCACCGGGACGATCGAGCTGCCGGAGGCATTGTTCGACGTCGACGTGAACATCCCGCTCGTCCACCAGGTCGTCGTCGCGCAGCTCGCGGCGGCCCGGCAGGGCACCCACGACAGCAAGAACCGCGGCGAGGTTCGCGGCGGTGGCCGCAAGCCGTACCGGCAGAAGGGCACCGGCCGCGCCCGGCAGGGCTCGACCCGAGCGCCGCAGTTCGTCGGGGGTGGGGTCGTCCACGGTCCGACCCCGCGCTCGTACTCCCAGCGCACTCCGAAGAAGATGAAGGCGGCCGCGCTGCGCTCGGCGCTGTCCGACCGGGCTCGCGGCGGGCGGCTGCACGTCGTGTCTTCGCTGGTCGAAGGTGACACCCCGTCGACCAAGCAGGCGGCGGCTGCGCTTGCCGGCGTCGCCTCGAGCCGGCACGTGCTGGTCGTCCTCGACCGCACCGACGAGCTGACCTGGAAGAGCCTGCGCAACGTCGAGACGGTCCACGTGATCGCGCCCGACCAGCTCAACACCTACGACGTGCTCGTGAGCGACGACGTCGTCTTCACCGAGGGCGCGCTGGCCAGCTTCGTCGCCGGTGGCAAGGCGACCGGCGAGGCGGTCGACCTGCTTGCGGTGACCCCCGTGGCCAAGCCGGCCAAGAAGGCCCCGGCGAAGAAGGCACCGGCACCCGAGGCCGAGCCGGCCGAAGCGGTCGTCGACGAGCCGGCTCCCGTGAAGAAGTCGCCGGCCAAGAAGACGGCCGCGAAGAAGGCGGCTGCCGACGACGATGCGCCGCCCGCGGCGAAGAAGGCGCCGGCCAAGAAGGCCGCGGCGAAGAAGACCGTCGCGGCGGCGGACGCAACCGATGAAGACGCAACCGAAGAGGAGGAGTCGCAGTGAGCACGATTCCTGATCCTCGCGACATCCTGCTCGGCCCGGTGATCTCCGAGAAGAGCTACGGGTTGCTGGACGAGGGAAAGTACACCTTCCTGGTGCGTCCGGACGCCAACAAGACCCAGATCCGCATCGCGGTGGAGCAGGTCTTCAACGTCGGCGTGGTCTCGGTCAACACGATCAACCGTCCGGGCAAGCGCAAGCGGACCCGTAACGGTTACGGCGTACGCAACAGCAGCAAGCGTGCGGTTGTGTCGCTCCGGCCGGGCGACCGCATCGATCTGTTCGGAGGACCGGTCTGATGGGAATCCGCAAGTACAAGCCGATTACCCCCGGACGGCGTGGCGCGAGCGTCGCGGACTTCGTCGAGGTCACCCGCTCGGAGCCCGAGAAGTCGCTCGTCCGTCCGCTGCACGGCAAGGGCGGCCGTAACGTCCACGGCCGGGTCACCGCACGTCACCAGGGCGGCGGCCACAAGCGGTCCTACCGGGTCATCGACTTCCGGCGTAACGACAAGGACGGCGTGCCGGCCAAGGTCGCGCACATCGAGTACGACCCGAACCGTACGGCGCGGATCGCGCTGCTGCACTACGCCGATGGTGAGAAGCGTTACATCATCGCTCCCGCGCGGCTCAGCCAGGGCGACACCGTCGAAGCCGGGCCGTCGGCCGACATCAAGCCGGGCAACAACCTGCCGCTGCGCAACATCCCGGTCGGCACGGTCGTGCACGCGATCGAGCTCCGCCCGGGCGGCGGCGCCAAGATCGCCCGCTCCGCCGGCTCGAGCGTGCAGCTCGTGGCGAAGGACGGCGGGATGGCGCAGCTGCGCATGCCCTCCGGCGAGATCCGCAACGTCGACGCTCGCTGCCGGGCGACGATCGGCGAGGTCGGCAACGCCGAGCAGTCGAACATCAACTGGGGCAAGGCCGGGCGGATGCGTTGGAAGGGACGTCGCCCGTCGGTCCGTGGCGTCGCGATGAACCCGATCGACCACCCGCACGGTGGTGGTGAGGGCAAGAGCTCCGGTGGCCGGCACCCGGTCAGCCCGTGGGGCCAGCCCGAGGGCCGAACTCGCCGTGCCCACAAGGACAGCGATCGCCTCATTGTCCGCCGCCGCAAGGCCACGAAGAGGCGCTAGGAGTTAACGAGACATGCCGCGCAGTTTGAAGAAGGGGCCGTTCGTCGACGACCACCTCACCAAGAAGGTGGACGCGCAGAACGACAAGGGCACCAAGAACGTCATCAAGACGTGGTCCCGGCGTTCGATGATCGTGCCGTCGATGCTCGGGCACACGATCGCGGTGCACGACGGGCGCAAGCACGTGCCCGTGTTCGTGACCGAGGCAATGGTCGGACACAAGCTGGGGGAGTTCGCCCCGACCCGCACGTTCCGCGGCCACGTCAAGGATGAACGGAGGTCGCGTCGTGGCTGAGTCCGACGAGACCACTGCGTCGGGCGACGACGCGACGCCCGAGTCGACCGACACGGTCGAGGCGACCGAGGCGACCGAGGCGACTGAGGCGTCGAGCGAACCGGCCGCCGATGAGGCGCCCGCCGAGGAGTCCACGCCGGCCCCGCGCAAGCGCGCGAGCCGCGCGCGCAAGAGCACCGAGCCGGCCGCCGATGCAGAGCCGGCAGCTGACGCCGAGCCGGCCGCCGATGCCGAGGCCGACACCGGTGACGACGAGCAGGCCACGGCCCCGGCCGCGCGCACCCCGGCCCCGCGCACGGCGGCATCCACCCGCGACTACTCGGAGTTCGACGAGGACGAGATCCTCGGCCGGGCGACCGCTCGATACGTACGCATGACGCCGCCCAAGGTTCGCCGTGTGGTCGACCTGGTCCGGGGCATGCCCGCGCGCGACGCCCAGGCGATGATGAAGTTCGACACGCACGCCGCGAGCGAGCCGGTCGGAAAGGTGCTCGACTCCGCGGTCGCCAACGCCTCGCACCTCGCGCACGTCCGCAACCAGCGCCTCGACGCGGAAGACCTCGTGATCATCGAGGCTTATGTCGACGAAGGCCCCACCCTCAAGCGGTTCCGCCCGCGCGCGCAGGGTCGCGCGTACCGGATTCGCAAGCGAAGCAGTCACATCACGATCGTCGTCGCGCCCGCGGAGTCCTCGGCCGCGCACGCGGTCGGTTCGAGCAGGAAGGCCCGCTGATGGGTCAGAAGGTCAACCCGAACGGGTTCCGGCTCGGCATCACCAGCCGGCACAAGAGCCGCTGGTACGCCGACAAGCTGTACCGGGACTACGTCAAAGAAGACGTCGCGATCCGGCGCCTGCTGACCAAGGGCATGGAACGTGCCGGGATCAGCCGGGTCGAGATCGAGCGCACCCGCGACCGGGTCAACGTCGACATCCACACCGCGCGGCCGGGCATCGTCATCGGCCGTCGTGGCGCGGAGGCCGACCGGATCCGGGGCGACCTGGAGAAGCTCACCAACAAGCATGTCAACCTCAACATCCTCGAGGTCAAGAACCCCGAGATCGACGCCCAGCTCGTGGCGCAGGGGGTCGCCGAGCAGCTGTCGAGCCGGGTCAGCTTCCGCCGTGCCATGCGCAAGGCGATGCAGTCGGCGATGAAGGGTGGCGCGAAGGGCATCCGGGTCCAGTGCGGTGGCCGACTCGGTGGCGCGGAGATGAGCCGCTCCGAGTTCTACCGCGAAGGCCGGGTTCCGCTGCACACGCTGCGCGCCAACATCGACTTCGGTTTCTACGAGGCGCGCACGACCTTCGGCCGGATCGGTGTGAAGGTCTGGATCTATACCGGCGACGACGTCATGACCCGCGAGGAGGCGGCCGCTGCCGCCGCGCTGCGGGCTCGTGACCAGCGCAACCGCCGTCCGCGGCGGGACCGCCCGTCGACCGCGGCCAGTGCCGCCGTGAACGGCGGCCGCGCCGCCGCCGTTGCCGAGCCCGCCCCGGTGGCTGAGCCCGCGCCCGCCGCGGCGCCTGAGCCGGCCGTCGAGGCCGCGCCGGTCGCTGCCGGCGAGCCGGCTGCGGAGCCGGTTGCCGAGGCCGGCACCGAGGCCACCTCCGATGCCACGGAAGGAGCCTGACCATGTTGATCCCGCGGCGGGTCAAGCACCGCAAGCAGCATCACCCCGGCCGGTCCGGTGCCGCCAAGGGCGGCACCCGGGTCGCGTTCGGCGAGTACGGCATCCAGGCCCTCGAGCCGGCGTACGTCACCAACCGGCAGATCGAGTCGGCCCGTATTGCCATCACCCGGCACATCCGCCGTGGTGGCAAGGTCTGGATCAACATCTACCCGGACCGGCCGATCACCAAGAAGCCGGCCGAGACCCGGATGGGTTCCGGCAAGGGCTCGCCCGAGTGGTGGGTGGCGAACGTCAAGCCCGGTCGGGTCATGTTCGAGCTGTCCTATCCCAACGAGCAGACCGCACGAGAGGCCCTGACCCGGGCGATCCACAAGTTGCCGATGAAGTGCCGGATCGTGACGCGCGAAGTGGGTGAGGGCTGATGGCGGCGGGGACCCCGGCCGTGGAGCTGCGTGGGCTCGAGGACGACGAGCTGGTGAGCAAGCTCCGGGAGTCGAAGGAGGAGCTGTTCAACCTGCGCTTCCAGGCCGCCACCGGGCAGCTCGACAACAACAAGCGGCTGCAGACCGTCCGGCACGACATCGCGCGGATCTACACCGTCATGCGCGAGCGCGAGCTCGGGCTGACGTCCGCGCCGGTCACGGACACGGAGTGAGGACACGATGACCGACACCACCTCGACGGCGAGCGCTCCGGCGCGCGGCTTTCGCAAGGTTCGCGAGGGCTACGTCGTGAGCGACAAGATGAACAAGACCGTGACGGTCGAGGTCGAGGACCGGGTCCTGCACGCGCGCTACGGCAAGACCATTCGGCGGACCAAGAAGATCAAGGCGCACGACGAGGACAACACCTCGGGCGTGGGCGACCGGGTGCTGCTGATGGAGACCCGGCCGCTGTCCGCGAGCAAGCGCTGGCGGGTCGTCGAGATCCTCGAGAAGGCGAAGTAACACCATGATCCAGCAGGAGTCCCGGCTTCGGGTCGCCGACAACACGGGTGCAAAGGAGATCCTCTGCATCCGGGTCCTCGGCGGCTCCGGCCGGCGCTACGCCGGCATCGGCGACATCATCGTCTGCACGGTGAAGGACGCCCTGCCCGGGGCGGGCGTCAAGAAGGGCGACGTCGTCAAGGCGGTTGTCGTCCGTACCGCGAAGAGCCGCCGCCGGCCGGACGGCTCCTACATCAAGTTCGACGAGAACGCCGCCGTCCTGATCCGTGACGGCGGTGGCGAGCCGCGGGGGACCCGCATCTTCGGTCCGGTCGGCCGCGAGCTGCGGGACAAGCGCTTCATGCGGATCATCTCGCTGGCACCGGAGGTCTTGTAGGTCATGGCTGGTCTGTTCGTAAAGAAAGGCGACACCGTCCTGGTGCGCAGCGGGAAGGACCGCGGCGCGCGAGGCAAGGTGCTGCTGACCTCGCCCCAGCGCCAGCTGGTTCTGGTCGAGGGCGTCAACCGGGTCAAGAAGCACACCAAGATCCAGACCACGACCCGGGGTGCGCAGGAGGGCGGCATCGTCCACCAGGAGGCGCCGATCCACGTGAGCAACGTGCAGGTCCTGTGCCCGCACTGTGGCAAGGCCACGCGAATCGGGCACCGGCGCAACGAGGATGGCCACAACGTGCGGGTCTGTCGCAAGTGCGACCAGGACCTGTGAGGCCGGGGAGCGAAACACGATGACAGTGACCACCGACGCACCGCGGACGGCTCCGCGGCTCAAGCAGCGCTATCGCGACGAGATCGTCGCGGCGCTGCTCGAGCAGTTCAACTACGACAACGTGATGCAGGTCCCGACCTTGGTGAAGGTCAAGGTCAACATGGGTGTCGGCGAGGCCGCGCGCGACGGGAAGCTGATTGAAGGCGCGGTCCGTGACCTCACTGCGATCACCGGCCAGCGCCCGGCGATCGCCCGGGCCCGGCTCTCGATCGCTCAGTTCAAGCTGCGCGAGGGCATGCCGATCGGCGCGCACGTCACGCTGCGCGGCGACCGCATGTGGGAGTTCGTCGACCGGCTGCTCACGACCGCGCTGCCCCGAATCCGTGACTTCCGCGGCCTCGACGCCCGCAAGCTCGACGGCAACGGCAACTACACCTTCGGGCTGAACGAGCAGTCGATGTTCCACGAGATCGACCCGGACTCGATCGACCGGGTTCGCGGCATGGACATCACGCTTGTGACCAGCGCGACGACCGACGACGAGGGCCGCGCGCTGCTGCGCGCCCTCGGTTTCCCCTTCAAGGAGGCCTGACCCATGGCGACGAAGGCGTGGATCGCGAAGGCGGCCCGCAAGCCCAAGTACGCCGTCCGCGGCTACACCCGTTGCTCCCGCTGCGGGCGTTCCCGCGCGGTGTATCGCGTCTTCGGGCTCTGCCGGATCTGCATGCGCGAGATGGCGCACGCGGGCGAGCTTCCCGGCATCACGAAGAGCAGCTGGTAGGTAGTCGACCTCATGTTCATCCCTCGAACCAGCTCGGGCGTCGTTCCCCCTCGCGGGAGCGTTTCGAGCGAAGCGAGAAAGGTTCCCGCGAAGAAATGACAATGACCGACCCGATCGCAGACATGCTGACGCGTCTGCGCAACGCGAACTCGGCGTACCACGACACCGTGGCGATGCCGCACTCGACGCTCAAGGCACGGATCGCCGAGATCCTTCAGCAGGAGGGCTACATCTCCTCCTGGCAGGTGCTCGAGCCGGCGGCTGACGAGCAGAGCGGCCCCGGCAAGACGCTCCTGGTCACGCTGAAGTACGGCCCGAACCGCGAGCGTTCGATCGCCGGCGTACGCCGGGTCAGCAAGCCCGGCCTGCGCGTCTATGCAAAGGCGACGAACCTGCCGAAGGTGCTCGGCGGTCTCGGCGTCGCGATCATCTCGACCTCCGCGGGCCTGCGTACCGACCGGCAGTGCTCCAAGCAGGGTGTGGGCGGGGAAGTCCTCGCCTACATCTGGTGACGGGGGAGTCGCGATGAGCCGCATTGGCAGGATGCCGATCCCGGTGCCGTCCGGCGTCGACGTGACGATCGAGGGACGTGACGTGACGGTCAAGGGCCCGAAGGGCACCTTGGCGCTCACCATCATCGAGCCGATCACGGTCGAGGCAGCTGATGGCGAGCTGCTGGTCGCCCGGCCGAACGATGAGACGGAGAGCAAGGAACGCCACGGCCTCATGCGTTCGCTGGTCGCCAACATGGTGACCGGTGTCACGGACGGCTACTCCAAGACCCTCGAGATCGTCGGCACCGGCTACCGCGTGCAGGCCAGGGGCAGCGACCTGGAGTTCGCGCTCGGGTTCAGCCACCCGGTGATGGTCTCGCCGCCGGAGGGCATCAGCTTCGCGGTCGAGACGCCGACCCGTTTCGTGGTGTCCGGCATCGACAAGCAGAAGGTCGGCGAGACCGCTGCGAACATCCGCAAGATCCGCAAGCCGGAGCCCTACAAGGGCAAGGGCGTGCGCTACGCGGGCGAGGTCGTCCGCCGCAAGGCCGGAAAGGCAGGGAAGTAGTCGTGAGTGCGCCAAGGACGTCGCGGTTGCGGCGTACCGCCCGGACCCGTCGCCACCTGCGGGTGCGCAAGAAGGTGACCGGAACCGAGCTGCGCCCGCGCATGGTCGTGACCCGCTCGGCCCGTCACATCTATGTGCAGGTCGTGGACGACTCGGCCAGCCACACGCTGGCGCACGCGTCGACCCTCGACGAGAACATCCGTGGCGCCGGCGGGGACAAGAAGGCGAAGGCGGCGCAGGTCGGCCGGCTGATCGCCGAGCGGGCCGGCCAGGCCGGAGTCGGGAAGGTCGTGTTCGACCGCGGTGGCTACCGCTACCACGGCCGGGTCGCGGCGCTTGCCGATGCCGCGCGCGACGCCGGGCTCGACTTCTGAGCCGGGTGGAGGAGCAGACATGACGTACGGAGAGGACAGCTAATGCCAGGACCCCAACGACGCGGCACCGGTGCCGGGCCATCGGCCGGCGGTAGCGGTGAGCGGCAGGGACGTCGGGAGGGCCGCGGTGCCGGCGGCGCTCCGGCATCGGCGTACCTCGAACGCGTAGTGGCGATCAACCGGGTCGCCAAGGTCGTCAAGGGCGGCCGCCGGTTCAGCTTCACCGCTCTGGTGATCGTCGGAGACGGCGATGGTCAGGTGGGCGTGGGCTACGGCAAGGCCAAGGAGGTGCCGGCGGCGATCGCCAAGGGCGTCGAGGAGGCGAAGAAGCACTTCTTCGCCGTCCCGCGGATCCAGGGCACCATCCCGCATCCGGTGCAGGGCGAGGCCGCGGCCGGCGTCGTACTGCTGAAGCCGGCGTCGCCGGGTACCGGCGTCATCGCCGGCGGCCCGGTGCGTGCGGTCCTGGAGTGCGCCGGGATCCGCGACGTGCTCTCGAAGTCGCTCGGATCCTCGAACCCGATCAACATCGTGCATGCCACGGTCGCCGCGCTGAAGGACCTGCACCGCCCGGAGGAGATCGCCGCCCGTCGCGGGCTGCCGATCGAGGACGTGGCGCCGGCGGCGATGCTGCGGGCCCGAGCCGGTGTGAGCGCGTGATGTCCCGGCTGAAGATCACCCAGACCCGCTCGCCGATCGGCGGCACCCGGGTCCAGCGCGCCACCCTGCGTTCGCTCGGCCTGAAGCGGATGCGGGATGTCGCCGTACAGGAGGACCGGCGGGAGATTCGCGGCATGGTCCGAGCCGTCGCGCACCTCGTGACGGTCGAGGAGGTCGACTGATGCTCAAGGTTCATCACCTGCGCCCCGCCGCGGGTGCCCACAAGCCCAAGCAGCGGGTCGGTCGCGGCGAGGGCTCGAAGGGTAAAACCGCAGGTCGGGGTACTAAAGGCAGCAAGGCCCGCACCCAGGTCTCCGCGGCGTTCGAGGGCGGCCAGATGCCGTACCACATGCGGGTGCCGAAGCTGAAGGGGTTCACGAACCCGTTCCGCACCGAGTACCAGGTCGTCAACCTCGACCGGCTGGCCGCGCTGTTCCCGGCCGGCGGTGAGGTCGACCCCGACCTGCTCGCCGATCGGGGCGCGGTCCGCAAGGGCCAGCTGGTCAAGGTTCTCGGGACCGGCGAGATCGGGACCGCCCTCACGGTTCGGGCGCACGCCTTCTCCGCCACCGCTCGCCGCAAGATCGAAGCGGCGGGCGGCACCGCAACCGACCTGTAGCGGCCCGGTCCCGGCCTCGCACCCGACCCGCCCACCCGCCGGGGTACAGTCGGCGGGGCGAACTGACGCCTCACCGGACCCCGACCGACCCCTCGCCAGCCCGGATTAGCCGGATTAGTCCGTCTCAGGAGGAGCCGTGCTCACCGCTTTCGGCAGGGCCTTCCGTACGCCGGATCTGCGGAACAAGCTGTTGTTCACGCTCGGCATCCTGGCGCTGTTCCGGCTGGGGTCGACGATTCCGGCACCCGGCGTGGACTACCAGAACGTCCATACCTGTCTCGCCGCGAACTCGAACAACTCGGTGCTCGCGCTGGTCAACCTGTTCAGCGGCGGCGCGCTGCTCCAGCTCACCGTGTTCGCGCTCGGGATCATGCCCTACATCACGAGCAGCATCATCATCCAGCTGTTGGTGGTGGTCATCCCGCGGCTCGAGCGGCTGAAGGAGCAGGGCCAGAGCGGGCAGACCAAGCTCACGCAGTACACCCGCTACCTCACGGTGTCCCTCGCCATCCTGCAGGCCACCGGGATCGTCGCCCTGGCCCGCAGCGGGCGGCTGTTGCCCTGCACGAACGCGCAGGGCAACCAGATCTCGCTGCTCTACAGCACGTCGGTCTTCCGGATCGTGACGCTCGTGATCACGATGACCGCAGGCACCGCCGTCATCATGTGGCTCGGCGAGCTGATCACGGACCGCGGCATCGGCAACGGCATGTCGCTGCTGATCTTCACGTCGATCGCGGCGCGGTTCCCGAGCCAGGGCAGCCAGATCCTGCAGAGCCGCGGCCCGACGACGTTCGTCGCGGTGCTGCTCGCCGGCGTGCTGATCATCGTCGGCATCGTCTTCATGGAGCAGGGCCAGCGCCGAATACCGGTGCAGTACGCCAAACGCATGATCGGCCGGCGAATGTACGGCGGCACCTCGACGTACATCCCGTTGAAGGTCAACCAGGCCGGTGTGATCCCGGTGATCTTCTCCTCGTCGTTGCTCTACCTGCCCCAGCTGCTCGGTCAGGTATGGACCTCGAACTCCGGGTTCGAGAACTTCGTCACGCGCTACTTCAACCCGAACAGCGCCAGCTGGGTGTACGTCCTCACCTACGCGCTGCTGACCGTCTTCTTCACCTATTTCTATGTCGCGATCACGTTCAACCCGGTCGAGGTCAGCGACAACATGCGCAAGTACGGCGGGTTCATTCCGGGCATCAGACCCGGCCGCCCGACCGCGGAGTACCTCGAGTACGTCCTCTCGCGCATCACCCTGCCGGGTTCTCTGTACCTCACGGCAGTAGCCGTCCTTCCTATCCTTGCGTTGCACTACCTGCCGGGCTCGGCGGCAGGCGCCAACCAGGCGTTCCCCTTCGGCGGCACTTCGGTGCTGATCCTGGTCGGCGTGGGTCTCGACACCTCGAAGCAGATCGAGAGCCAGTTGATGCTGCGCAACTACGAAGGCTTCTTGCGGTAGTGCGGCGCCTCCGATGAGGCTCGTTCTCGTGGGCCCCCCTGGCGCGGGGAAGGGGACGCAGGCCCAGTTCGTTTCCGCGAACCTGTCGATCCTGCAGATCTCGACCGGTGACATCTTCCGCGCTCACGTGAGCCACGGCACCCAGCTCGGCAAGCAGGCGAAGGAGTACATGGATGCGGGCGACCTCGTCCCGGACGAGATCACGGTTGCGATGGTGCGCGACCGGCTCGAGTCCGAGGACGCGGACCGTGGCTTCCTGCTCGACGGCTTTCCGCGGACGGTGCCCCAGGCGGCCCAGCTCGACGAGATCCTTCGCGAGCTCGACACCGAGCTCGACGTGGTCCTCGAGCTGGTCGTCGACGATGGCGAGGTCGTCCGCCGGCTGTCCGGCCGTCGTACCTGCCGCAGCTGCGGGCACATCTGGCACGTCGACTTCGACCCGCCGACGGCGGACGGGGTCTGTGACAACTGCGGCGGAGTGCTGTTCCAGCGCGACGACGACCAGCCGGCCACCATCCGGCACCGGCTTGACGTCTACTACGAGCAGACCGCACCGTTGATCGGCTACTACGCTGAGCAGGGCATCCTGGTCGGTATCGATGCGATGGGCCCGGTCGACGACGTGACCGAGCGCGCATCGGCCGCGTTGAGGCCGTATTCGCGGTCGTGAGTGGGCGTTGGAGGAGAGGGTCGGCGATGATCCAGATCAAGACCCGTGACGAGATCGAGCTGATGCGTCAGGCCGGTCTCGTGGTCGGCACTGCGCTCGCCGCGCTGCGCGACGCCGTCCGCCCCGGCATCAGCACCGCCGATCTCGACGAGGTCGCCCGCGGCGTCATCTACGGCGCCGGCGCCACTCCGTCCTTCCTCGGCTACCACGGCTTCCCGGCGACGATCTGTACGTCGGTTAACTCCGAGATCGTGCACGGCATCCCGTCGCCGACCATGGTCATCCACGAGGGCGACATCATCTCGATCGACTGCGGCGCGATCGTCGAGGGCTTCCACGGCGACGCGGCGATCACCGTCCCGGTCGGTGAGGTGTCGGCGGACAAGCGCGAGCTGATGCGGGTCACGGAGGAGTCGTTGTGGCGCGGGATGGCCGCGGCCCGACTCGGCGGCCGGCTGGTCGACATCTCCCGGGCGATCGAGGAGTACGTCCGCTCCCAGCCACATCCGAGCGGCGGCTCCTGGGGGATCGTCGAGGAGTACGTCGGCCACGGCATCGGCACCGAGATGCACCAGGACCCGCAGGTGCACAACTACGTCGGGCCGAAGATGGGCCGCGGCCCGTCGATCGTCCCGGGCCTCGCGCTCGCGGTCGAGCCGATGGTCAACCTCGGCGGACGGCACACCCGTGTGCTCGACGACGGCTGGACGGTCGTGACGCAGGACGACAAGGCGTCCGCGCACTTCGAGCACACGTTCACGGTCACCGAGGACGGCCCGTGGGTGCTCACCGCGCTCGACGGCGGGCGGGAGCGGCTGGCCGCGATCGGCGCGGTGCCGGCCAGCGCCTGACCGTTTCAGCACACAACCGGGGCGTGCAGCTGCAGCCGAAACGGATGTATCGGCGCTAACCGGTCGATATCGCCGAGGGTTGTGTGCTGAAACGGCCGCCGCCCTCCGCGCCGGCGCGGGGGGTCGTGGCGGTCGATGCTGCCGTTTGAACGGGGCGCAGCGCTCCCGTAGACTCCTTTGTTGGCCTTGGGGCGGTAGCTCCAACGGCCAGACCATCCCGTCCATTCTTTCGAGCGGATTCGCTCGGGCAGGTGGCCGGGTCGCGACACGGGACAGCGGAGGACATGCCGAAGAAGGAAGGCGCCATCGAGATCGAGGGGCGCGTCGTCGAGCCACTACCGAACGCCATGTTCAGGGTGGAGCTCGCCAACGGCCACAAGGTCCTTGCCCACATCAGCGGCAAGATGCGCCAGCACTACATTCGGATCCTTCCCGAGGACCGGGTCGTGGTCGAGCTTTCGCCGTACGACCTCTCACGCGGTCGGATCGTCTACCGGTACAAGTAACAGATCGAGGTCGTCAGTGAAGGTCAAGCCCAGCGTCAAGAAGATGTGTGACAAGTGCAAGGTGATCCGCCGGCACGGGCGGGTCATGGTGATCTGCGAGAACCTGCGGCACAAGCAGCGGCAGGGCTAGCAGCACCGCCAGCGCGCACCACCTCGGCCTCGGCCGAGTCACCCCCGGCACGGAGGCCGGGGCCCCGTCCGGGCAGACGGGGACGGTGCTGCGGAGGACCTCCGTCGAGTGAAGGAGCACCGCCCGGATGGCACGCCTTGTCGGCGTCGACCTCCCCCGCGACAAGCGGTTGGAGGTCGCGCTCACCTACATCTACGGCATCGGCCGTACCCGCGCCCTCGAGACGCTGGCACAGACCGGTGTCAGCCCGGACGTCCGGGTGCGCGACCTCTCCGATGACGACCTGGTCAAGCTGCGGGACTGGATCGAGGCGACCTATCGGGTCGAGGGTGACCTGCGCCGCGAGGTGCAGTCCGACATCCGCCGCAAGATCGAGATCGGTTGCTACCAGGGCATCCGGCACCGCCGTGGGCTTCCGGTCCGCGGCCAGCGCACGCACACCAACGCCCGTACCCGCAAGGGCCCGCGCAAGACCGTGGCCGGCAAGAAGAAGGTAGGCAAGAAGTAATGCCCCCCGCGCAGAAGCGAGCGGCGGCCAAGAAGGTCCGCCGCAAGGAGAAGAAGAACGTCGCCCACGGGCACGCGCACATCAAGAGCACGTTCAACAACACGATCGTCTCGATCACCGACCCGATGGGCAACGTGGTCAGCTGGGCGAGCGCCGGCCAGGTCGGCTTCAAGGGCTCGCGCAAGTCGACCCCGTTCGCCGCGCAGATGGCCGCCGAAGCCGCCGCCCGCCGCGCCCAGGAGCACGGCATGCGCAAGGTCGACGTGTTCGTGAAGGGCCCGGGCTCGGGCCGCGAGACCGCAATCCGGTCGCTGCAGGCGACCGGCCTGGAGGTAGGCACCATTTCCGATGTGACGCCGGCGCCGCACAACGGCTGCCGTCCCCCGAAGCGCCGGAGAGTGTGAGATGGCTCGCTACACCGGCGCGGACTGCAAGCGTTGTCGCCGCGAGAAGACCAAGCTGTTCCTGAAGGGCAGCAAGTGCGAGTCGCCGAAGTGCCCGATCGAGATCCGGCCGTACCCGCCGGGCGAGCACGGCCGCGGCCGCACCAAGGACAGCGAGTACCTGTTGCAGATGCGCGAGAAGCAGAAGTGCGCGCGGATCTACGGCGTACTCGAGAAGCAGTTCCGCCGGTACTACGAGGAGGCCAACCGCCGCCCCGGCAAGACCGGTGAGAACCTGCTGCAGCTGCTCGAGCGCCGGCTGGACAACGTCGTCTACCGGGCCGGCTTCGCGCACAGCCGCGACATGGCCCGCCAGCTGGTGAAGCACGGCCACTTCATGGTCAACGGCCACAAGGTCGACATCCCGTCGTACCTCGTCAACGAGAGCGACATCGTCGAGGTTCGGCCGAGCTCGGCCGAGCTGACCCCGTTCGTGATCGCCCGGGCCGAGGCCGGCGAGCGGACCGTGCCGGCGTGGCTCGAGGTCATCTCCAACCGGATGCGGATCCTCGTGCACTCGCTTCCGGCCCGGCAGGTCATCGACACCCAGGTCCAAGAGCAACTGATCGTCGAGCTTTATTCGAAGTGAGTTTTCTCGCTGCGCTCGAAAACTAACTTCGAGGGAAGAACAAGAACCAAGAACGAAGATCCAGAGCAAGGCCCAGCAGTATTCGTGGACGTCATATAGCGGGCGTCCCTGACAGAAGAGGTTCATCGTGCTCATCGCACAACGTCCGACGCTCAACGAAGAGACCATCGACACCAGCCGTTCGCGGTTCGTGATCGAGCCCCTCGAGCCCGGCTTCGGCTACACGCTCGGCAACTCGCTGCGCCGCACCCTGCTCTCGTCGATCCCGGGTGCCGCTGTCACGTCGCTGCGGATCGCCGACGTGCTCCACGAGTTCTCCACCGTCTCCGGCGTCAAGGAAGACGTCACCGACCTGATCCTCAACATCAAGAACCTCGTCGTCTCCAGCGAGCACGACGAGCCGGTCGTGATGTACCTGCGCAAGCAGGGTCCCGGTGAGGTCACCGCCGCCGACATCGCGCCGCCGGCGGGTGTCGAGATCCACAACCCCGACCTGCACATCGCGACGTTGAACAGCAAGGGCAAGCTGGAGATCGAGTTCACCGTCGAGCGCGGCCGCGGCTACGTCTCCGCCGTCCAGAACAAGCAGCCGGGACAGCCGATCGGCGTCATCCCGGTCGACTCGATCTATTCGCCGGTGCTCAAGGTGACCTACAAGGTCGAGGCCACCCGGGTCGAGCAGCGGACCGACTTCGACCGTCTGGTCGTCGACGTCGAGACCAAGGCGTCGATCACGCCGCGGGTCGCGATGGCGTCGGCCGGCCACACGCTGGTCGAGCTGTTCGGCCTGGCGCGCGAGCTCGACGAGAACGCCGAGGGCATCGAGATCGGCCCGTCGCCGACCGACGCGCAGCTGATGGCCGACCTGGCGCTGCCGATCGAGGAGCTCGACCTCACGGTCCGCTCCTACAACTGCCTCAAGCGCGAGGGCATCCACACGGTGGGTGAGCTGGTGTCGCGGTCCGAGGCCGACCTCATGGACATCCGCAACTTCGGCTCCAAGTCGATCGACGAGGTCAAGGGCAAGCTCGCCGGCATGGGCCTGCAGCTCAAGGACAGCCCGCCCGGGTTCGACCCCTCGGCCGTCATCGGCGGGTACGACGACGATGCCGGCGACCCCGGCTTCGCCGAGACCGAACAGTACTGAGCACCGCAAACGAGTCGCAGCGCACCGCACTAGGGAGTAAGAGATGCCCACCCCAACCAAAGGACCCCGGCTCGGCGGCGGCCCGGCCCACGAGCGGCTGCTGCTCGCGAACCTCGCGACGTCGCTGTTCGAGCACGGCCGGATCACCACGACCGAGGCGAAGGCAAAGCGGCTCCGCCCGCTCGCCGAGCGGCTGATCACCTTCGCCAAGAAGGGGGATCTGCACGCCCGGCGGCAGGTGCTGACGGTGGTGCGCGACAAGTCGGTCGTGCACACGCTGTTCGCCGAGATCGGGCCGGCCTTCGCCGAGCGGGCGGGTGGCTACACCCGG